>NZ_JBEXLP010000004.1:0-193162 GCF_040610035.1 Streptomyces sp. NPDC004542 | reverse complement strand
GTGGGGCGTCCTACCCTGACGAGTGATGGCACAGGCGTGGAAGTGTGCGGGGCTGCGGTGGGCGGCGGGCCGGTCACGGCTGGGCCGGGGGCGGCCGGCCGGGGACGCGTGCGCCCGCTCGCCGGGAGCCGGTGTGGGCCCCGGCCCATCAGGTCCAGGTCCGGCCCCATGGCCGCCCCGGACGCCCACGGGACGGACGCCCCACCGCGCCCACGCGCTGTGGGCAGCCGCTCGCCGGAGGCCGACGCGTGCCGGGCCGGCACGGGCTCTCGCCGGGGCCGGCGCGTGCCGGGCTCACGCGAGGGGGCGGCTCGCCCCGGCACGAGCCGCGGCACCCGAGCGGAGCGGTTTGGCGGTGCGGGCCCGCGCTGCCGTAAAATCCCCCGTTCGACAGCGGGCGCGAGTCGGAGCGCTGCGCGGGTGACCAGGGAAACGGCAGCGCGATGACGGTGACAGAGGACGGCTCGGCGTCCGTGGGCATGGACATGGACGAGGTGGTCCACGGACCCGGGATCGACCCCGAGCGGCTCGCCGTGTGCCTCAGCGTACTGGAGGAACTCGACAAGCTCGACGTCGACCACCCCGACGCCGTCAAGGTGCGCCGGGCGACCTCGCACATCTACCGCACGGTCAAGCAGCGCCGCCGCCAGGAGCGCCGGGCCGCCAAGACCGCCCACGACAAGGCGGTCACGGAGGCCACCGCGACCGGCTCCGCCGAGCGCATCGACGACGAGACCGAGGGCATCCTGCCGTCGTCGCGAACGGACGAGGGGCAGATCGCCGGGATACTCCGGCGCCCGCGTTCCTGTTACGTCTGCAAGAAGCGGTACGTCGAGGTCGACTACTTCTACCACCAGCTCTGCCCGGACTGTGCCACCGAGAACCGGGCCCGCCGCGACGCCCGCACCGACCTCACCGGCAAGCGGGCGCTGCTCACCGGCGGCCGCGCCAAGATCGGCATGTACATCGCGCTGCGGCTGCTGCGCGACGGCGCCCACACCACGATCACCACGCGGTTCCCGAACGACGCGATCCGCCGTTTCAAGGCGCAGCCCGACAGCGCCGAGTGGATCCACCGCCTGAAGATCGTCGGCATCGACCTGCGCGACCCGGCCCAGGTCGTCGCGCTCGCCGACTCCGTGGCCGCCGAGGGCCCGCTCGACATCCTGATCAACAACGCCGCGCAGACCGTGCGGCGCTCCCCGCAGGCCTACAGCGAGCTGGTCACCGCCGAGTCCGCCCCGCTGCCCGCGGGCGAGCTGCCCGCCGCCGAGGTGATCGGCACCTTCGGCTCCGGCGCGGTCGCCGCGCTGCCGGTCGCCGGCGGCGGGGCCCTGACCGCCCAGGACGTGACCGACCTGGCGCTGGTCTCGGGCTCGGCCTCCCTGGAGCGGATCGCGGCGGGCACGGCGATCGACGCGGGCGGGCTCGTGCCCGACCTGCACGACACCAACAGCTGGATCCAGACGGTGGACGAGGTCACCCCCGTCGAGCTGCTCGAGGTCCAGCTGTGCAACTCGACGGCCCCGTTCATCCTGATCAGCCGCCTGCGCCCGGCGATGGCGGCCTCCCCGGCCCGGCGCACGTACATCGTGAACGTCTCCGCCATGGAGGGTGTCTTCGCCCGGGGTTACAAGGGCGCCGGGCACCCGCACACCAACATGGCCAAGGCGGCCCTGAACATGCTCACGCGCACCAGCGCCCAGGAGATGTTCGACAGCGACCGCATCCTGATGACGGCGGTGGACACCGGCTGGATCACCGACGAACGCCCGCATCCCGACAAGGTCCGCCTCGCCGAGGCGGGTTTCCACGCCCCCCTCGACCTGGTCGACGGTGCCGCCCGCGTCTACGACCCGATCGTGCGCGGTGAGGAGGGCGAGGACCTGTACGGGGTCTTCCTGAAGGACTACGCGCCGGGCAAGTGGTGAGCCGGCGCCCGGACCCGGTGCTTGGCGCCGTGCCCGCGGACCGTCAGTCGACGGCCCCCAGGCGGGAGTTGCGCGCCGCCACCAGCTCCAGGACCGTGCGCCAGTCCTCCAGGACCCCGGCGTCGCAAGCGGTCACCGCACCCTCCTCGGCGGCCTGACGCAGACGCAGCAGATCGTCGTCGCCCAGGGGACCGCCATCGCCGGGCTGCCCGCGCACGAGCCGGCCGACCCGCTCCCCGAGCAGTGGGCGCACCGCGCGGGCGGCGGCGTCCGCCTGCCCCGCCCGGTCACCGGGCGCGAGCAGCGGTCCGAGGCCCGAGACCAGCCCGGCCACCTGGAGTTCCTTGTCGGCGGGCCGGGCGCGGCGCAGCAGCGCGGCGGTGCGCAGCGCGGGGCCGTACCGGCTGGCGTACAGCAGTTCCATCAGCTCCTCGACGCTGCGCGGCTCCATGCGTCAGTCCTCCCGCGAGACAGCCGTTGCCGCCCGCCAGCAGATCATGGCCGGCTTTCGACTCGGCCAACGGCACTTGAACTGCGCCAGGTCGGGGCACGGAAGTGAAACGGTTATCGAAAATAGGTTCGTTCGCGTAGGCCGATCGGGTGGGAACGAAAAGTATTCAACAGGGTAATAGTGCGCATGACCGACTGATTGGCGGCTGATTGACGCGCGAAAGTTACACCTTGTTTGCACTCCCTATCGAGCGGACCTTTGCTCATTTGGTTAATCTGGAGCAGGCGGACAGCACGACGGGGTCCCACCCACACCCATGGTCCGTCCCGGGGCGAGCCGGTGCACACCGGCTGCTCTCGTACGAGTTACCGGCGCCACCGCGTCCGAACTGGCTTTCTATCCAGACCCGAGCGGGCGTCAGGCGGCGGATCGCAGACTGACCGGTACGCCCCGAGGGTGACCCGACACATAAGGAGTGCGCGGTGACACCGGAGAAGACGAATCGCGATCAACGCCCCAAGGAACGCACGGAGCGCGCGGGCCGCCGGCCCGCGGAGCTCGGCAGCCTCGACGTGTGGGCCCGGTCCGCCCCGATCCGCCTCGCGGGCTACGAGGACGACCTCGCCGAACCGCACATCCTGCCGAGCGTGGACTGACCCTCCGCGGGGTCGGACCCGTCGCGATCGCCGAAGGCATGGGTGTGCGGGACGCACGCCCATGCCGACAGGGGGATCAGGGGGGAGCGGGGGGAATCAGGGGGAAGCCGTGGCCGCATACCCGCCGGTGCCGGTCGAGGTGGACGGCAAGGAGATGAGCCGCGTCCCCGGCGGCCTGCTGGTGAACGCGGTCCCCCGCAGGGCGTGGTGCTCTTCGTGACCGACGGCTGCGGCGGCATCCCTGAGCAGGACCCGCCCCGTGTCCTCGACACCGGCCGGCCGCTTCGGGGTGACGCTCCCGGCAGTCGGAGCGTGACGGTGTCCGCCAGTGGTCCCACACCGGGTCAGGCCGGCGGACGACCGCGCCTCAGCCGGTCAGACCCCCGCGGCGGGTGTCGGCTCGTGCCCACTCGTCGTCCCACTGCCGCAGCCGCCGCCGTTCCAGGCCCGCCCGGGCCAGCTGCGCCGCGCCGAAGACGGCGGCGGCCGTGCCGGTGGCGACCAGAGTGCCCGTCCACGCCGCCCGGAACCCGGCCTCGCCGGGTGACAGGGGCTTCGCGGTGACCCGTCCCCGCTGGTCCGTCCACACCGTGACCGAGGTGCCCGACGCCGTACCGGGACGCACCTTCGTCCGGCCCGTGTGCACCGCGCCGTCCGGCGTCGTCCAGCGGACGGTGACCCAGACCCGGCTGTCGCTGCCGGTCCGCCCCGGGGCGACGCCGGGCGCCCGTTCCACGACGACCGCCGCGACGGGGCGGCGCTCGTCCTGCTGCCGGTCGAGTCCCCGGGCCACGGCGTTCGCCGCCACCAGTCCGGCGAGCACGCTGCCGACCAGGGCGGCCAGCCATGCCGCCAGCACGATCCAGGCCTCGACGACGTAGCTGGGGCGCCTCAGCGGGTTGCGGCGCCACCGCCACGCCCACGGGCTGTTCCGGGTCCTGGTCCTGGTCATGGCCACATCCCCTCGCGCGCGCCGACCGTCCGGCCCCTTCCTCCCAGTGTCCGCCCGCCGACGGCCCCGGGCATCCGGGCGCCGCCGCGCCCCCGCCGCCGGCCAGGTCGTCGCCGCGCCGCGCTCCGCGAGGGGTGCCGGATCGGTCTCCCCGAGCGTCGGGTGACGGCCTGTGCTGCGCTGCCACGAGGCCCACGGCGGGCGCGTCCGGGCGGACCCTGATCTGCGGCCGTTCGTGACCCTGCGGCCGCGCCGGGACCGGGCGGACCTGGCTACTTTGCGAGCTGTGCCCGCAGCCACTCCTCCACCTCGCCGACGTGCGCGGCCGCGGCGGCCCTCGCGGCCTCCGGGTCGCGGGCGGCCAGGGCGCGGTGGATGGCGGCGTGCTCGCGGCGGGTGCGGGCGAAGGCGCCCTCCTCCTGGTAACCGCGCCAGACGCGGGCGCGGAAGGTGCGGGAGGACAGGCCGTCCAGGATGGCCGCCATCGTCTCGTTGCCGGCGGCGGCCGCGATCTCGCGGTGGAAGGCCAGGTCGTGGGCGAGGACCTCCTCCGGGTCGTCGGTGGCGTTCATCGACGCCAGGTGCCGCTCGACCTCGGCCAGCCGGTCCGGCGTGATGCGGGCCGCCGCCAGGGCGGTCGCCGTGGACTCCAGGACCCGGCGCACCTCCAGCAGCTCCACCAGACGCGGGCCCCGGGACAGGTCGGCGACCACCCCGAAGGTCTCCAGCAGGTCGCCGGCCTGGAGCTGGGTGACGTAGATCCCGGAGCCGTGCCGGGCCTCCAGGACGCCCAGTACCGTCAGCGCGCGGATCGCCTCGCGCATCGAGCTGCGGGAGATGCCGAGCCGGGCCGCGAGATCGCGCTCGGTGGGCAGGCGCTGGCCCGGCTCCAGGCGGCCCTCGCCGATCATCGTCTTGATCTGTTCGATGGCGCGTTGCGTCACCGTGCCCTTCTGCGGGGCCGTCACGTCCACGCCGTTCCTCCACTCAGCCGGTTCACCCGGTGAGACGAAGTCTAACCACCGAGGTGGTCGGACCACTATGATCCGGAACCGGGAAAATCTGCCGACGGAGGCTGTTCCTCCGGGGAAGTGGTCTGATAAGTATGCGGAGCGTCTACTCCAAGCCGCTCGACGAGGAGCCGTCCTGACGGAAAGGCCTGCTGTGTCCCCGACCCCTGCCCGCGTCACCGCGGTCGACACCTACGACATCCGCTTCCCCGTCCCGCGCGAGAGGGACCACGAGACGCGGAAGGCGAAGGCGGCATGAGCGACTTCGAGGGCCTGAAGGCCCTGGTGACCGGCGGCGCCTCCGGCATCGGCCGGGCCACCGCCGAACTCCTCGCCGAGCGCGGCGCCCGGGTGGCGGTGCTCGACCTCGACACCACGTCCGTCGGCGAACCGCTGCTCGCCTTCCGCGCCGACGTCAGCGACGACGCCTCCGTACGCGCCGCCGTGGCCCGGGCGGCCGAGGACCTCGGCGGACACGGCGTCATCGACGTCCTGGTCAACAACGCGGGCATCGGCGCCCTGGGCACCGTCGAGGACAACGACGACGAGGAGTGGCACCGGGTCCTCGACGTCAACGTCCTCGGCATGGTCCGCGTCACCCGCGCCGCCCTCCCGCACCTGCGCCGCTCCCGGCACGCGGCGATCGTCAACACCTGCTCCATCGCGGCCACCGCCGGCCTGCCGCAACGCGCCCTGTACAGCGCGACCAAGGGCGCCGTGTACGCGCTCACCCTCGCGATGGCCGCCGACCACGTCCGCGAGGGCATCCGGGTCAACTGCGTCAACCCCGGCACGGCGGACACCCCGTGGGTCGGCCGCCTGCTCGACTCCGCTCCCGATCCGGCCGCCGAACGCGCCGCCCTGGAGGCCCGCCAGCC
Source organism: Streptomyces sp. NPDC004542 (assembly GCF_040610035.1). NCBI lineage: Bacteria > Bacillati > Actinomycetota > Actinomycetes > Kitasatosporales > Streptomycetaceae > Streptomyces > Streptomyces sp. NPDC004542. The sequence continues at coordinate 187,284 of NZ_JBEXLP010000004.1, read as the reverse complement.
CACCGGACGTCTGGTCTCGGCCGCCGAGGTCGCGGGCGCCATCGCCTACCTGGCGAGCCCCCTGTCCGGCGCCACCACCGGCACCGCCCTCGCCGTCGACGGCGGGCTCCAGGGCCTGCGCCCGAGGACGGTGGGCCGATGAGGACGCTCGGCCGCAGCGGCGTACCCGTCAGCCCGCTGGGCTTCGGCGCCGCCGGGATCGGCAACCTGTACACCGCCCTCGGCGACGAGCAGGCGTACGACACGGTGCGCACGGCCTGGCAGCACGGCACCCGCTACTTCGACACCGCCCCGCACTACGGCCTCGGCCTGTCGGTCGTCGTCGGCGGCGCCTTCAACTCCGGTCTGCTGGCGGACCCCCGGCCAGGCGCGAGGTACGACTACGCGCAGGCACCGGCCGCGTTGCTGGAGCGCGCCCGGCGACTGCGGTCCGTCGCGGACCGGCACGGCATCACTTTGCGGGCCGCCGCGCTCGCCTTCTGCGCCGCGCACCCGGCCGTCGCGAGCGTCCTGGTGGGGGCCCGCTCGGCGGACGAGGCGCGGGACTGCGCGGAACAGTTCGAGTCCCCGGTTCCGGCCGCCTTCTGGCAGGAACTGCGGGACACCGGCCTGCTGCGGATGCCCGTACCCGGCGAACCGTCATGAGGGCCGCCGCGCACACCGCCGCCCGTGCCCGGCCGCGTCGCGGAGCACGGGGGAGGGACCGGTCCGGCGGGCGTGGACGGCGGACCGCGGTCCTCGGCGCCACCGCCACCCGGCTCTACGACCGCTGAGCCACCCCCGCCAGCCGCGTCGGCGGCAGGTACGCGCGTACATAGGTCCGCTGCCAGCACGCGCCCGTCTCCCGCAGTTCCCGCCAGGTGGTGTAGCGGTAGCGGAAGAGGCGGGCGCGGACGTGGCGCGGCGGCTCGTCGGGCGGGAAGGGGGAGCGGCGCAGCAGCCTGAGGGTGTCGCGGTCGTTCTCCAGCAGGCGCTCCACCAGGGCGCCGAACCACGCCCCCGCGTACCCGGGGGACAGCGCGGCGAACCACATCAGCCAGTCGAGGCGCAGGTGGTAGGGCGCGAACTGGCGCGGCCAGCGCCGGGGGTCGCCCGGTTTGCCCTTGAACTCGTACTCCCGCCAGTCTGAGTCCTCGCGCGGTACGGCGTCCGGCGTGCCCTCCACCACCACCTCGTACCGGATCCGGCTGACGCTGCCGAACGCGCCGTAGGTGTTCACCAGGTGCAGCGGGTCGAAGGAGCGGTTCATCACCTGACGGCGGGAGACCATGTTGACCACCGGGCGGTGGCTCAGGAACACCAGCAGCGCGGCGACGGCGAGGACCACGCCCTCGTACCACAGGGGCGCCGCCGGCACGGGCGGAGGATGCGCGGGAAACCGGACCACCGGCAGGGCCACCACGATGGTGATCCAGTTCAGCCACGCGAAGTTGCCGGACAGCACCAGCCACAGCTGGGTGACGATCATCAGGGCGGCGGCGGCCGTCGCCACGGGCTGCGGGGCGAACAGCAGCACCGGCACCACCAGTTGGGTGACGTGGTTGGCGGCCACCTCCACCCGGTGCAGGGGCCGGGGCAGGTGGTGGAAGAACCAGCTCAGCGGGCCCGGCATCGGCTGGGTCTCGTGGTGGTGGTCCAGACAGGTCAGCTTCCGCCAGCAGGCGTCCCCGCGCATCTTGATCAGACCGGCGCCGAACTCCACCCGGAACAGCACCCAGCGCAGCAGGAAGAGCACCACGACCGGCGGGGCGACCTCGTCGTTGCCGAGCAGGATGGCCAGGAAACCGACCTCCAGCAGCAGCGACTCCCAGCCGAACGCGTACCAGGTCTGGCCCACGTTGACGATCGACAGGTACAGCGCCCACGGGACCAGCCACAGCAGCATGCCGCCCCACAGCGGCAGCAGGGAGTCCAGGCCGGCGAGCAGTGCCCCCGAGACGGCACAGCCCGTCCAGGCGCAGCCCCCGAAGAGGCGGTCCGAGTAGCGCAGCTGGAACAGGCTGGGGGCGCGCCGGAACGGCACCCGCTCGACGAACCGGGGGATCGGCAGCATGCCGCGCTCGCCCAGCAGGGCCCGGAACTGCAGGGCCGTACCGAGGAACGCGACGAGATACACGGCGGCCAGGGACCGCTGGAAGACCAGCCGGCCGAGCCAGTAGTCGGGTGCGGTGAACCAGTCCACGCCGTGCGCTCCTCCCTCCCCCGTGACAGCCTCCCCGTGGCACCGGAGGCGGTCGTCACTCCGTGTACCGCGCGTCTGCGGTTGCGTAACCTGTCCCCGATCGAGCCGCCGCCACTCGAAGAATCCGCCGAATCCTGGCATGGTGGCCCCATGGCTGATCGGGGCCTGAGCGCCCTGTCCCTCCCGGACGACCGGACCGTCCAGCCGGACCCGATCCTGGCGCTCAACCGCATGGGCACGTTCGACTGGGACCTGGACACCGGTCTGCTCCACATGGACGCCCAGGCGCACGAGGTCTTCGACCTCCTCCCGGAGGAGTACGACGGCCGTCCGGAGAGCCTGGCCGCCCGGGTGCCCCCGCCGGAGGCCGGCCGGCTGGACGCCGTGGTGGCCCAGGCCATCAAGGACGGCAGCGAGAACTACGGCACCTACTTCCGTCTACGCTGCCGCGACGGCAGCCGGCGCTGGACGCACACCCAGGGCTACATCCGGCGCGACGAGACCGGCCGTCCGCGCCGGGTCATCGGCATCGTCCGCGACGCCACCGAGGAGCTGGCGGAGAGCGAGGCCCGCAGCCTGCGCGCCGCCCAGGACGCGGCGGCGCGCCGGCAGAGCGGCGTCGTGCAGGTGATCACCGCGGCCCTCTCGCACGCCCGCAGCGTGCAGGACGTCATCGACGTCCTGAAGGACACCCACGGCGTCCGCCACCTCGGCGCGACCAGCCTGGTCGTGGGCCTGGTGGAGGCCGGCCGGATCCGGATGGTCGCCGAGGGGCCCGAGGCCGGCATCGTGCCCGGCACCAGCGTCACCCGGGTCGACGAGCCCTACCCCATGAGCGAGGTCGTACGGACCCTCGTCCCGCGCTTCATCGAGTCCCCGGAGGAGTTCGCCGAGGACTACCCGATCCTGTGGCAGCACATCACCGACCTGGAGATCACCTCTGCCGCCTACCTGCCCCTGATCGCCCAGGCCCGCCCGATCGGCGCGGTGGGCCTGCTCTACGGCGACCGGCGCGGCTTCTCCGACGAGGAGCGCACCATGCTGGTCGCGCTCGGCAGCCACATCGCCCAGAGCATGCAGCGGGCCATGCTGTACGAGGAGGAGAAGGACCTCGCCCAGCGCCTGCAGCAGGCGATGCTGCCCCGCACAATTCCCAGCGTGGCCGGGGCGGACGTGGCGGTCCGCTACCGCTCGGCCTCGCTCGGCCGGGACATCGGCGGCGACTGGTACGACCTCATCCCGCTGCCCGGCAGCCGGGTCGGCGCGGTCATCGGCGACGTGCAGGGCCACGACACGCACGCGGCGGCCGTCATGGGCCAGCTGCGCATCGTGCTGCGCGCGTACGCCGCCGAGGGACACACCCCGGCCACCGTGATGGCCCGCGCCTCCGTCTTCCTGCGGGAACTCGACACCGATCGCTTCGCCACCTGCCTGTACGCGGAGGCCGACCTCGCCACCGGCGTGGTGCAGGTGGTCCGGGCCGGCCACATCGACCCGCTGATCCGGCACGCCGACGGGTCCTGCCACCGGGTGTCCGTCGAGGGCGGCCTGCCGCTGGGCCTGTCCGCCGAGTTCGGCCGGCTGGAGTACCCGGTCTGCACCGTCGAACTCGACCCCGGTCACACGCTGCTGCTGTGCACCGACGGGCTCGTCGAACAGCCGGGGGCCGACCTCGACGACGGCCTGCGGACCCTGGCCGCGCTGATGGAGGCGGGCCCGGACGAGGTGTGCGAGCTCGCCGACCGGCTCATCGACGTGGCCGAGGAACGCGGCGGCGAGGACGACGTGGCCCTGCTCCTGCTGCGCCGCCGCGGCCGGGAAACCTCGCGCCCCGGCGGCCGGCTCCAGCAGCACGTGGCCCCCGGCGACCCCGAGGCGCTCAGCCTCGCCCGGCACATGATCCGCGCCGCGGTCCGCGCCTGGGGCGTCGGCGGCCGCGCCGACGACATCGAACTGGCCGCCGACGAGCTGATCACCAACGTCCTGATGCACACCGAGGGCGCCGCGATCGTCACTCTGCGGGTCCTCGGCGGCACCGACGGCCGGCTGCGCGTCGAGGTCGCAGACTCCTCCAGCGCGTTGCCCCGCCGCCGGAACGCGGGCGATTCCGGAGTCTCCGGCCGCGGCCTGCTGCTGGTCGACCTGCTCGCCGACGCGTGGGGCGTGGAGGCGCGGGGCGGCGGCAAGTGCGTGTGGTGCGAGTTCGCGGTCCCGGAGCAGGCCTGACGGCGCGGCGGCCCGCGCGTGCGCGGAGACCGCCGACGGCTCCGCCGGCCGGCCGCGGCAGGTGTGCGCGGTGCGGCCTCGTGGGGCCGGAAGGGGTCTGACCGGCGGGGGTCCGGGGTGGGTGCCTGGGTTTCGGGGATGTTGCCGGTGGTGGTGTGGGCCGTGGGCTTGCCGGTGTGTGGGCTGCGGGGGCAGGTGGGTGTGGTGCCGGAGGGGGTCTGGCGGCGGGGGGCCGGGGAGGCGCCCTGGGGTTCGCGGACGCGGCCCGCGGTGAACCGGTGCCGGGTCCTGCCTGACCACGGGGGTTCCGGATGGCACTCTGGACGTATGCCGGAACTGCCCGAGGTCGAGGCGTTGAAGGACTTCCTGGCCGAGCACCTGGTCGGCCACGAGGTGGTGCGGGTGCTGCCCGTGGCGGTCAGCGTCCTGAAGACGTACGACCCTCCGCCCAGCGCTCTCGAGGGCCGCGAGGTCACCGCCGTGCGGCGGCACGGCAAGTTCCTCGACATCGCCACGGACGGCGGCCCCCGTCTGGTGACCCACCTGGCCCGTGCGGGCTGGCTGCAGTGGAAGGACCGGCTGCCGGACGGGCCGCCCCGCCCGGGCAAGGGCCCCCTCGCCCTGCGCGTGGCCCTGGAGACCGGCGCGGGCTTCGACCTCACCGAGGCCGGCACGCAAAAGCGCCTCGCGGTGTACGTGGTGCACGATCCGCGGGAGGTCCCGGGCATCGCCCGCCTCGGCCCGGACCCGCTCGCCGACGACTTCGACGCCGACCGGCTCGCCGCCCTGCTCGAGGGCGAGCGGCGGCAGGTGAAGGGTGCCCTGCGCGACCAGGGCCTCATCGCCGGCGTGGGCAACGCCTACAGCGACGAGATCCTGCATGCGGCGCGCATGTCCCCCTTCAAGCTGGCCGCCTCCCTCACCCCGGACGAGGTGCGCACCCTCCACGCGGCCCTGCGCACCACCCTCACCGAGGCGGTCGAACGCTCCCGCGGGCTGGCCGCCGGCCGGCTGAAGGCGGAGAAGAAGGGCGGCCTGAGGGTGCACGGCCGCACCGGCGAGCCCTGCCCGGTCTGCGGCGACACCATCCGCGAGGTCTCCTTCAGCGACTCCTCGCTCCAGTACTGCCCCACCTGCCAGACGGGCGGCAAGCCACTCGCGGACCGCAGGATGTCACGGCTGCTGAAGTAGGCGGGAGCGCGGCCGGGCCGGCGGGAGGGGCGTCCGGCCCTAGGGTGCGTCGAGCGTCACCACGTGCTGCCCGTCCGCCGTGCGCACGTCGTACCGGTCGATCTCGGCGGGGTGCATCGTGGAACCGCCCTCGATGGTGCTCATGCGGGTGCCGTCACCGGGCGCGGTCCAGTTGGTCACGACCTGCTCCGAGCCGTCGTGGCCGACGGCGACGAGCCGGCAGGAGCGGGTCTGGGAGCCGTCCTTGATCTCCAGCCGGATCCGGCTGCCCGAGTCCAGGTTCTCGCTGGTCACCCGGGCCCATACGCCCGACTGCGGGTCGGTCGCCGCCATGACCTGGGTCCCGCTGCCGCCGGAGCCGCCGGCGTGGCCCGCGTACACGGCGACCGCCGGTCCGGCCACGGCGAAGACCACCGAGGCGGCCAGGCCGTACAGGAGGCGCCGCCGGACGGCCCGGCGCCGGGTGGCCACCGCGGCCAGCAGGCCGTCCAGCATCCGGGGCCCGGGCTGCGCCATGGGGTGCACGAAACGCGGCGTCGCCCGCCGATAGAGCAGCAACTGCCGGGCCGTGGGCCCGAACTCGGTCACGTGTGCCGCGCACTGGGGGCACTCCATGAGGTGGTCCTCGAAGCGGAAAGCCTCCGCCTCGTCGAGCACGCCGAGCGCGTAGGCGCCGACGTCGCGATGCCGTTCCAGGGACCTCATGCTCGAATCCTCATGCCGTGGGTGCGGGTGGGGGGTTACTCCTTGCTCCCACCCGTACGCACCGGACAGAGGAATCACTCAAGGCGCGTACCGAATCGTAACCAACGGATTCGTAACGGCCGGGCCCGCGGATTGGTCCGTCTTCGGAAAAGATCCGCGGCGTCAGAAGAGATGGATGGCGAGGTGCCCGAGCGGCAGCCCGAGCCGCCAGGCGGGCGTCCACACCTTCGGTCCGTCGTCCTCGCCGACCACCCCTCCGCCGCCCGGCACCGCGTCCAGGTCGGGCGCGAGCAGTTCGGTCTCCTCCAGCCACCGCCAGGCCTCCGCGGCCAGCGCCAGGTCCGGCGACGGGGTGTCCGCCTCGGCGGTCTCGGCGGCGAGCTGCGCCATGCGCTCGCCCACCCAGTCCTGCCACGGCTGGTCGTACGCCGTCAGCGACAGCCAGGTCTCCAGCTGGGAGACCACCCGGATGCCGGAGAGCTCGCCGTCGGTGTCGGACAGGAAGACGGTCAGCGCCAGCGCGTCCCGGCCGGCCCGGAACTCGAAGGACGTCGGCGGCATCAGGTCGCCGGTGCGCAGCAGTTCGTCGGCGATGTACTCGGCGTACAGCCAAGCCATGGGGACGGTCAGTTCACCGCCGCCGGCGCCCTCCGTGCTCTCTTGGCCTGTGTGCAGCATCCCTTCCTGCCTTCCTCCGGTACGTGCGGTACGTGCGCGCGTCGCCCGAACCCACCGTCCGGAACACGGATGAAGACAGCTGATTGCTCAACCGGGGTCCTCAGCAAGGCGCTTTGCCAAGGCTTTGCCCAATGGAGGTTTCACCGCAGGTCGGCCGCGTAGCCGGGCAGCACCCGGCGCAGGGCGCGCAGCGCGTAGTACGCGCGGGACTTCACGGTACCGGGCGGAATCCCGAGGGCTTCCGCGGCCTCCGCAACACTCGCCCCTTGGAAATACACGAGCACCAGGACTTCACGGTGCTCCGGAGTGAGTGTCTTCACAGCCTCGCGCACGTCGAGCATCGCGGCGGCCCGCTCGGCGTGGTCGCCGATCACCCGGGCGTTCTCCAGCACCGCGTCCCCGACCTCGGGCGGCCGGGCCTGCCGGGCCCGGCGGGCGTCGATGGCCAGCCGTCGGCCCACGGTCAGCAGCCAGGGCCGTACGGAGTCGAAGTCGTCGGCGCGCAGCGCCTCGGGATGCTGCCAGGCGCGTACGAGGGTCTCCTGCACGAGGTCCTCGGCGCGCTGCCGGTCCCCGTCGCACAGCCTCAGCAGCAGCGCGAAGAGGGGGCGGCCGTGCTCGCGCTGGAGCGCGGCGAGCTCGTGCTCGGCGGTCGTCGTCCCGGTGGGCAGGGTGGTTCCGGCCGTCATGGCCGTATGGCACCGCAGGGCGCGGGCCCAGGACAGGGGGTGCACAGGGATCTGCGACGGACGGTCGATCGCGTCGACGAACGGTTCGACGAACGGTCGCCCCGCGGCCGCCGTGACACCGGACGGGTCAATGAGGGTGCCGGAGCCGTTTGCGACGCCATCCAGTTTCGTACTTATTTGTAAGTAAATGCGATAACCGTGGGGTGAGCTGATGATCGCACTCAGACGACAGGTGGCCCTGGCCCTGACCGCCCTCCTCGCGGGAGGCGCCGCCTGTCAGGCCCAGATCTGGCACGAGCGCGAACGGCCGGGCCCGGCGGCCCGCCCGGCCAGGCCGGCGCCGCCCGCCGCCCGACCCGGCTTCACCCTGGTCGCCGGCGGCGCCGTCCTGCCGCGGTCCGCCGCCGTCGACCGGGCCGGCTTCGACGCCCGCGGCAAGGGCCACGACTTCCGCCCGATGCTGGCCGGTGCCCAAGGCGCCGTCGACACGGCCGATCTGGCCCTGTGTCATCTGGAGACCGTCCAGGCCGCGAAGCCCGGCACCGGCGGACACCCCGCCTTCGAAGCCCCGCCGGAGCTGGCCGAGGCTCTCGTCGCCACCGGATACGACAGCTGCTCCACCGCCTCCGGCCACGCCCCCGACGGCGGCCCCGCCGCCATCCGGCGCACCCTGGACGCCATGGACCGGGCGGGCCTGCGGCATGCCGGGACCGCGCGCACCCAGGCCGAGGCGCGCACCCCCACGATCCTGCACGCGGGCCCGGCGACGGTCGCGCACCTCGCGTACGCGGAACCCACCGAGGGCACCCGGTTGCCCCCGGGACAGCCCTGGGCCGTCAGCCTGGCCGACGAGGGCCGCGTCCTCGCCGACGCCCGCGCCGCCCGGCAGGCCGGTGCCGACGTGGTCGTCGTCTCCCTGCACTGGGGCACCGAGGGGCAGGTCACCCCCGACCGGCGGCAGCTCGCCCTCGCCCAGCGGCTCACCGCCGCGCGCACGGGCGGCCGCCCCGACGTCGACCTCGTCCTCGGCACCGGCGCCCACGTCCCCCAGCCCTACGAGAAGGTCAACGGCACCTGGGTGGTCTACGGCATGGGCGACCAGATCACCGGCGCCCCCTCGGACGACCGCAGTGTCCGCAACGGGCGCGGCAACGGGTCGACCCTCGGCCGCTTCACCTTCAGCCCGCCGGCCCGGCCCGGCGGCCGCTGGGAGGTGACCCGCGCGGAGTTCCTCCCGCAGATGTACGACATGGACGCCGGCCGGGTGGTCGACCTCGACCAGGCGATCGCCGGCGGCGCCGACCTGACCGGCGTGCGCGACGCGATCCGGGACACGGTGCTCGGCCGCGGCGCGGCCAAGGACGGGCTGACGATGGCCCGGTGACACCGTGCGCCGTTTTGGCCCGCGCGGAGCCTGGCCCTGCGCCTCACCTCTTCGCCCACCGTAACGGCCGGTGGCGGGATCAGGACCGCTCAGCCGGGCGCCGGAGTGAACCCCCCGTGCACGGACGCGCCGGGCTCCGCCCAGGCCGGCGTCCAGGTCCGGCCGCGCGGGCGGCCGGGCCGCCGGGCGGCGAGATGGGCGCGCAGCGCGGCCAGCCCGGGGTGCGGATGGGCGGCGGCCCACACCAGGGAGTGCGGATAGACGGGAGCCGGGTCGCGCAGGGGGATGCGTCTGAGGTCGTGCTCGGCGGGCCGGGTCAGGCGGGTCCGCTCGCCGACGAGGGTGGCCGGCGCGGCGGAGCCGGCGATGGCGTCGAGCACCGCGCCGGTGAAGTTGGGGCCCGCGGAGTCGATGGTGAGGCCGAACTCGGCGGCGAGGGACGCGTAGTAGGCGGCCCACTCGGTGCCGTCCACGATCCCCGGCATCCAGATCCGGTGCCCGGCCAGCTCACCGGGCCTGACCGAGCTGAGGCCGGCCAGGGCGTGCCCGGGGCCGGTGAGCAGCTGGATCGGCTCGTCGTACACCCGGGCGGCCTCGACACCCCTGGGCAGCGGCCTGCCGGGCATGGCGACGGCGCGGAAGGACGCGTCGATCGCGCCGGAGCGCAGGGCGACGAGCGCCGAGTCCACGTCGAAGAGCGTGACGACGTCGAGGCCGATGTCCGGGTGCGCCTCGTGGAAACCGCGCAGCAGCTCCGCGGGGGCGAGCCGCGCGCCGATCACATCGACCCGCAGGGCGCGCCGCCCCGGCCGCACGGAGGCGGCGGCCCGCTCCTCGGCCAGCAGCAGCTCGCGGGCGTGCGGCAGGAAGGCCTGGCCGTCGACGGTCAGGGCGGCGCCCCGGGCGGCCCGGGTGAACAGCCGCACGCCCAGTTCCCTCTCCAGCGCGGCGATCCGCTTGGAGACGGCCTGCTGGGTGACCGCGAGTACCGCCGCCGCCTCCTGGAACTGCCCCGAGTCGGCCACGGTGACGAAGGTGCGCACGGCTTTGAGGTCCACGCCGTCACCGTACAACCCATGGTTGTGGCGGCGGTCCACGAGTTGTTTGCCCCGGCGGTCACCCGCACGTTTTCATGTCCCGGGTCCAACGGGAGGTGACACATGGGACGGCGGTTCGGGTGGCTGTGGGCCGCGTACGCGGTCAGCGCGCTCGGCACCTGGCTCGCCTTCGACGCGTTCTCGGTGATCGCGGTCCTCGTGCTGCACGCCGGCGCGGCCGAGGTGGCGCTGCTCGCGGCGAGCGGGCCCGCCGTGGGCGCCGTGCTGGCGGTGCCGCTCGGGCCGTGGGTGGAGTTCCGGCGCAAGCGGCCGGTGATGGCGGGGATGGACCTGGTGCGCTGCGCCGCGCTGCTCAGCATCCCCGCCGCCTACGCGTTCGGCGGCCTCGGCCTGGGTCAGCTCCTGGTGGTCTCCGTCGTCGTCGCGGCCGCGGACATCACATTCAACGCGGCCTCCGGGGCGTTCGTGAAGGGTCTCGTGCCGGCCGACCGGCTGCTCACCGCGAACGCCCGGTTCGAGTCCACGAACTGGACCGCCCTGGTCCTCGGACCACCCCTCGGCGGTGCCGCGATCGGTCTGTTCGGCCCGGTCGCCACGGTCGTGGCGAACGCGGTCAGCTTTCTGCTGTCGGCCCTGGGCATCCGGGCCGTCGGCGGCGGCGAACCCCGCCCCGAGCGCACCGGCGCCGCCCGGCTGCGGGCCGCCGACCTGCTCGACGGCTGGCGGCACATCCTCACCAGCCCGGTCCTGCGGCCGCTGTTCTTCAACAACCTGGCGGCCAACGCCCTGATCATGGTCGCCGCGCCGCCGCTGGCCGTCCTCATGCTCGGCCCGTTGGGCTTCGCCCCCTGGCAGTACGGCCTCGCCTTCGCCGTGCCCTGCCTCGGCGGCCTCCTCGGCTCCTGGCTGGCCCGGCCGCTCGTCGCCCGCCACGGGCAGCGCCGGGTGCTGCGCGCCGCGGGCACCCTGCGCGCCGTCTGGCCCCTCGGGCTGGCCTTCGTCGGGCCCGGGCTGCCCGGACTGCTGCTGGTGATGGTCCTGGAGTTCGGGGTGATCACCTGTTCGGGCCTCTACAGCCCGGTGTACGCCACCCGCCGTCTGGAGTGCACCCCGAACGACCGGGTCGCCCGCACCCTGACCGCCTGGTCGGTCACCGGCAAGGCCACCACCGCCGCCCTGACGGCACTGTGGGGCCTGCTGGCCGCCCTCACCGGCCCGCGCACCGCCATCGCCCTCGCCGGCGTCCTGCTCCTGGCGACCCCGGCGCTGCTGTGGCGAGAACCCCGGGAGGCTACGGAACGACTGTCACCGGCCACCGTCCCGCCTTCACCAGGCGGATCGCCACCGAGCCGATGATGCGGTGGCCGGCCTGTTCCGAGGCCCCCACGACCACGGCGTCGGCCTTGAGGTCGTCCGCCGCCTTCACCAGCCCGCTGAACGGGTCGCCGCGGAAGGTGTGGAACTCCCAGCGGACGTCGTAGACGCCCTTGAGGCGCTCGGCCGCCTCCCGGATCTGCGCGGCCAGGTCCTCGGCGATCTCGTCCGTCGTCTCCGCCACCGGCACCCCGAGCGCCGCGCCCGCCGCCATCACCGGCTGCACGTAAACGACCGCGAGCAGGGCGCGCTGCCGCCGCGCGAGACCGGCCGCGTAGGCGGCGGCCCGGAGCGAAGAATCGGAGCCGTCCACGCCGACGACGATGACCTTCGGTCCGTCCGTGCCCCGTTCGAACTGGTGGGAGTGCCGTTCCGTCACGCTGGTGAGGCTATCGGATCATCCCTGCGGCCCCGGGTCCCGCGTTCGGCCGGATACGGCTGGGCCGGGTGAGTGCTTTCGTGCCGCCGCACCGGTGTCGTCGTGGTGCGCCGACGGTGTCCGGGCGACTGATGAAGTCATGACGAAGGACCAGTTGCTCACGCGCCGCCAGGCTCTCCTGGCCGGTGTCGCCGCCGTGGGGGCCGCGGGAACGGCCGGACTGTTCATCGCGGGGACGGGCGGGGAGGAGCCGGTACGGGCCGGTGCCGGACCCGCCGCCGGCCCGCAGGCGCGCGCCGCGTTCAGACGGTCCGCCTACCGCCTGCAGCCGCTGGCCGGAGACGCGCCGCCGCGCCCGGGGCCCCAACGGCTGGCGGTGCGCAGCGAGCCCATCATGGAGTTCCCCGTACGCAGCCGGTCCATGGTGCTGACCTTCGACGACGGACCGGACCCCCGCTACACCCCGCGCATCCTGGACATCCTGGCGAAGTACGACGTCCGCGCGATGTTCTTCGTCTGCGGCGAGATGGCCGTCGACAACAAGGAGCTGCTGGCGCGGATGGCCGACGACGGGCACATCGTGGGCAACCACACCTGGACCCACCCGCTGCTCACCCAGCTGGGGCGGGCCGATATCCGTGACGAGATGGAACGCACCAGCGACGTCATCGAGGACGCCTACGGCGAGCGTCCCCAGTGGTTCCGCGCCCCCTACGGCGCCTGGAACCGCGCGGCCTTCCAGCTCGAGGCCGAGATGGGCATGGAGCCGCTCGCCTGGACGGTCGACAGCCTCGACTGGACGACGCCCGGCACCGGCACCGTCGTCGACCGGATCGAGAGCGGTGCCGGCCCCGGTGTCGTGGTCCTCTCGCACGACGCCGGCGGCGACCGCTCGCAGAGCGTCCAGGCGCTGCGCACCTATCTGCCGTACCTCCTGGACTCCGGCTACCACATCACCGTCCCGCGCCGGCGCCGCCGTTGACCGGACGCGCCCGGGGGTGTTCAGTGGACCTCGGTCAGGCGGGCGAAGACGACGACGTTGCCGTCGTAGCCGTTCTGCTTGGAGAAGCCTCCGCCGCACGTGATGACCCTGAGCTCCGGTGTGCCCTTGGAGGCGTAGACCCGGTCACCGGGGAAGTCCTTCTTCGCGAAGACCTCGACGCCGTAGATCTCGAACACCGCGATCTTCCCGTCCTGGCGGACCACCTCGATCCGGTTGCCCTTCTTCAGGGCGCCGAGCCCGTAGAACACGGCCGGGCCCTGCTGATTGTCGACGTGGCCCACGATGACGGCCGTGCCCTTCTCCCCGGGGGACACCGCACCGGTGAACCAGCCGGCCAGGTTGGGGTTCTCCGGGGGCGGCGCGGCGACCCAGCCGTCCGAGTCCAGACCGACGGGGACGACCGGGGCGTCGACCTGGATCGCGGGGATCCGCACCCGGTCCACCACGGAGAACGCCAGCGGGGCGGGGGAGTCCGCGAAGGCGCCGGCACCGGCGCCGCTGTCCGCGGCCGCCGCCGACGCCGGTTGCGGCGGGCCGGTGTCGAACTCCCCGGAGCCGTTGCGGATCAGCGCCAGGCCGGTCAGCAGAACCAGCGCGATCACGCCCCAGGGGGCGCGCTTCCTCCGCCGCGCCTCCTCTTCGGCCAGTGCGGCCGGGTCGGACGCAGACATTCGCCATCCTCTCTCGACACGGCCGTCACCACGTCCCTCGCGCATGGGAAAACGCTAAGTCCCCCGGAAGCGCCCGGCGACGGGCGGCGGGCGAACGGGTGGCCCGAACGGATGGGGCGTGCGCCATCCGAGTTGCCGTTCCGAGAATTTTTCTGACGGCCTGTGACCTGCGCCATTATCCGATGGTGGGCTTTTCTCGGGGGGTGGCCGCCCACCCGGACGGACCATTCTCGACATGCGGGCGTGTTCCGCGCGCCTCAGGGTCTATGCGGGAGGTGCTTTCTCGCCGATCGTCCGGGGACGGACCCCGGACGACCTCCCGCGGAGGATCACATGCGCAACTCTCGTGCCCTGGCGGCCGCGTGCACAGCGGTCGCCGTCCTCGGGCTCACCGCCCCCGTGGCCGTCGCGGACGGCATGGGCAACGGGGGCGGAACGGGCAACAACAATCTGGGCGGTGTGGGCGGTGTGGGCGGCGTGGCCATCAACCCGTTCGCCGGTCAGGGGCGTGACAATCTCGGCCACCAGGGACGCAACAACCTCCCGGGCGGGGGCAACGTCCCGGGGAACGTCCCGGGCGCCGGCAGCGTGCCGGGTGTCGGCAGTCTCCCGGGCAACGCCGTCATCCCGGGCGTCGGCAACCTGACCGGCACCGGCAACCTCACCGGTGCGGGCAACCTGACCGGCAGCCTCACCGGCGCGGGCAGCCTCACCGGTGCCGGGAACGCCTTCGGCACGCGCAACATCGTCGCCTCGCCGAGCGCGGTCGCCCCCGGCGGACAGCTCACCGTCACGGTGGAGGGGTGCAACGGCGGCAGCATGACCTCGCCCGCCTTCGGCAACGCCGTGCTGACGGCGGTCGGCAACAACGTCTCGAGGGGCATCGCGACGATCAGCAGTGGCACCCGGCCCGGCGCGGACGAGATCAGGGTCAACTGCAACGGCCGTACCCTGACCAATCCGACCGCCTTCACGGTGATCGGCGGCGTGCTGGGCGGAGTCGGCGGCAGCAACTCCTCCGGGGCGACGGCGGCGGACCTGGCCATCGGCAGCACGCTGGTCGCCTCGGCCGTGATCGGCGGAGGCGTGTACGTGCTGCGCCGGCGCCGCACCAAGCGGATCTGACGGGACGCTCCCGGCGCGGACCGGCATCCGGCCGGGCGGGCTGTCGCCCCGGACTCCCGAGGGAGCCGGGGCGACAGCCCGCCCGCTCTCACCCCCCGAGGTGCGGAAAGAGGTTCAGGAACGGCTCCGCCGACGCCGCGATGCCCCGGCTGTAGGGTGCGTCGAAGTCCCAGATCAGGAAGAGCAGGAAGGTGATCAGCGCGGAGAACAGCCCGGCGAGGACCAGTTCGCGCGCCGTGCGCCTGATCTGGAGCGCGAAGACCATGCAGACGGTGACCACGGCACCGGTCAGCAGCCCGAACCAGACCACACCCGGCATCGTCGACCCGGTCGAGTCCGCCCGGGCGTTGCGCGCCTGGTCGGCGGCGGCCACCTGGTCGACGAGCGGCTGGTAGGCCTGGGCCTGGAAGTCGGTCCTCGGCTGGTAGTCCGTGACGTCCTCACGGACGCGCCGCAGCAGTTCGGTGCCGCGGTCGGTGAGGCGGCCATGGTCGGCCATGGCCTTCCACTCGGTGGTGACGACGTGTCCGACATAGGCGTTGACGTCGGCTCGAATGCGGTCACGGACGTCGGGCGGATAGACCCGGACCCGCTCGGAGATCTCGTGCAGCGCCTGGGCCTCCGCCTGCACGTGGTCCTGGGCGGCGCTGCGCGCCTCCCACACCCCGGCGATGGCCAGGCCCAGCACGATGGCGTACACGACGCCGATCCACATCGTCATGTACTCGATGACGTCCGGGGTCTCGCTGGGGTCCTCGTCCTCCGGTGCCCTGCGGTGCCGTACCAGGGTGATGACGACCACCACGACGCATGCGGTCACCATCGCGAGGGCGAGAACAAGCCATTCCGACAACGGGCTCTCCAAGGGTTCGGTGCGTCAGCGCGGGCGCAGCGCGGCGACGGTGACCACCGCGGGCGCGGTGATGAGCAGGACGTAGGTGACGGGGGACGTGCGGCTGTGCGAGGGGTGGTGGGGCGGGCGCGGCTGGTACCGCGGATAGCTCACCGGGGTCGGCGAGGGGTGCGGGGTGGGCTTCGGCGACGGGGCCGGCTCCGGCGGAGGCGGCGCCGCGGTGGGAGACGGCGGCCCGGGCTTCGGCTCGAGGGTCGAAGTGGGCTTCGGCTTCGGCGTGGGTGGCGAGGGCGTAGGGGTGGGCGTGTGCGTCGGGGTGGGCGTGGGGGTGGGCGTGGGGGTGGGCTTGGGTGTGTGCGTGGGGGTGGGCGTGGGGGTGGGCTTGGGTGTGTGCGTCGGGGTGGGCGTGGGGGTGGGCTTGGGTGTAGGAGTCGGGGTGGGCGTGGGTGTGGGTGTCGGCGTCGGGCAGGGCGGGGGAGTGGGCGCCGGACAGGCCGGGGGCGTCGGCCAGGAGTCCCCGGCGACGGCCACCGCCCACATGCCGTCCGAGCCCACCGAGGCGTACGCGCAGGCGTCGGCCGCCGCCGTGCCGATCGGACAGCCCACGAGGCCCCAGGTCAGCGCCGCCAGGGCCAATACCCGGGCGGCGGGGGTGAGTCGGGTCGGTTCGGGTCCATGCACGACGGAGATCATGAGGCGGGCCGGGGCCCCGTACGCCGGAGAACGGGCGGATTGGCCCGAAGAGGGGACAAACGGCCCGGAGTGGTTTGCATGTCGGTCGTGTCGGGCGCACAGGAGGCGCACGGGTGTACGGGGCAAGGCGCGGGAGTGACGCGGGGGCCGCGGACCCCGCCGGCCACAGGTTCCTGAAAGAAATTTGCGCGCCGGTTGAACACTTCCGCCGGTCCCGTGCGTACCCAGTGTCGTGCGGCGGCGCAGCAGGCGCTGCAATATCCAGGCGATTATGGGGAGTTAGCAATGAAGACCTCCTGGCGGAGCGCCTCACTGATGGCGACAGCCGCGTCGGTGCTGGCGCTGACGACGGCGTGCGGTCAGGACAATTCCACGACTCCGTCGTCGGCGGCCCAGAACGTCGGTGCCACGGCCCCGGCCACGTCGGGCGGCGTCGGCGTCGGTACCGGCACGGGTACCGGTACCGGGACGGATACCGGCGCGGGCAACGGCTACGGTGCCGACGGTCAGCAGAGCAGTGCCTCCCCGAGCCCGGCGGAGCCCGCGGGCAAGCTGACCATCGCGAGCAACCCCGACCTCGGCAAAGTCCTGACCGACGGTGCGGGCCTCACCCTCTACCGTTTCGACAAGGACACCGCCAACCCCCCCAAGTCGAACTGCGAGGGTGACTGCGCCACCACCTGGCCGCCGGTCCCCGCGGACGACGCCGAGGCCGGCGCCGGCATCGACAAGGCGCTGCTGGGCGAGGTCACCCGCCCCGACGGCACCAAGCAGCTGACCATCAACGGCTGGCCGGCCTACCGTTACGCCAAGGACGTCAACGCCGGTGACGTCAACGGCCAGGGCGTGGGTGGCAAGTGGTACGCGCTGGCCCCCGACGGCAAGAAGGCGACCCTCTCGTCCCTGCCCGGTCTGTCCGTGCGCAAGGACGCCAAGCTCGGCGACATCATCGTCGACAAGAACGGCATGACGGTCTACCGCTTCATCAAGGACAAGGCGTGGCCCAAGCCCGTCTCGAACTGCACCGGAGCCTGCCTGGAGAAGTGGCCGGCCGTCGCCGAGGTCAACGTGAACGACACCAAGGGCGTCGAGAAGAAGGGCCTGATGGGCTTCGCCCGTACCGACAACGGCCAGAAGCAGATGACGGTCGACTGCTGGCCGATCTACACCTTCTCCGGTGACAAGGCCCCCGGGGACACCAACGGTCAGGGCGTCGGCGGCACCTGGTACGCCGTCTCGCCCGCCGGCAAGCTGGTCGGCGCCACGTCGTAGTAGTCATCACCTCCCCAGGGTTGATCGCACGACGACAGTCCGGCGCCCGGCCACCGGTCCGCCCCCTCCGCACCGCACGGAGGGGGCGGACCGCTGTGCCGGGCGGTCGTCACCTCATGGAACCGCACCGGCACACACCGCACGGCCTGACCGGGAACGGATAGTCAATTTCCGTTTCGGGTCGCTCCTTTGGCGGGCGATCAGTAGCCTCAGCTCGAACACCGGATCGCCTACGCCTTGGAGAGATACATGGAACGTCCCGCCTGGGCTCCCCGGAGCATCGACATCTCGGTGCCGAGCGTCGCGCGGATCTACGACTATTACCTGGGCGGTTCGTACAACTTCGAGGCCGACCGGGAAGCGGCCCGCAAGGCGCTGGAGTTCATGCCGGGACTCCCCAAGATCATGCAGGCGAACCGGGCGTTCCTGCGCCGCGCCGTGCGCTTCGCCTGCGCCGAGGGCGTCACCCAGTTCCTCGACGTCGGCTCCGGCATCCCCAGTTTCGACAACGTGCACGAGGTGGCCCGGACGGCCGCCCCGGACGCACGCGTGGTGTACGTGGACCACGACCCGGTGGCCGTGGCGCACACCGAGGCGGTCCTGGCGGGCACCACCGGCACGGGCATCGTCGCCGCCGACCTCCGCAGGCCCGACGAGATCCTGGCCAGCCCCCAGGTCGAGACACTGATCGACCTGAACCGGCCAGTGGCACTGCTCCTCGTTGCCATACTGCACTTCGTGGAAGACGCGGACGACCCCTACGGCGCGGTGGCCCGGCTGAGCGCGGAGCTCGCGCCCGGCAGCCTGCTGGTCCTCACGCATGCCTCGTACGAGGGAATCCCCCTTCCCGCCGAACGTGCCGAGGGCGCGGTGGATGTGTACAAGGGCATCCGCAGTCCGCTGATCATGCGCTCGCGCGACGAGATCGCGCGGTTCTTCGAGGGGTACGACATGGTGGAACCCGGACTGGTGCCGATGCCGCACTGGCGGCCTCAGACGCCGCCGGAGGAGGAGGATCCGTACGCCTTCTCCGGATTCGCCGGCGTGGGGCGCGCGGCGTGAGCGCGGAACCGGACGGGCCGGAGGACAGACTCCGCCGGTTCGCGACCATCTGGAGCCGGGCGGTCTTCCCGGTGACCTCGACGTCGCTGACCCGGCCGGAGTTCGAGGAGCGGCTGCTGCCGCTCGCCCGCCGGCTGAGCGGGCTGCTGCGGGCGCGCAGCTTCGACGCGGACGAGGCCAGGTCGGTCGGCGCGGCGCTGATCCAGGCGCACTGCACCGACCCCGAGGCGCTCAGCCGGACCCTGGACTGCGTCGACGCCTACCTGGTGCTCTACTGCGGTGCGGACGGCCCCCAGGAGGAGCTCAGGATGCGCTCCTCGCGCCTGCAGCACGCGATGGCCGCCGGGTTCGCGCAGGCGCTCAGGGAGCGGACCCTGGCCGAGCAGGAGGCCATCGCCCAGGCGGCGCTCAGGGCGCAGGGCGTGGTGGCGCAGGCGCTGCACGCCAGCGAGGCCCGCTTCCGCGCCGTCTTCGAGGGCGCCGCCATAGGGATCGGCATCGCCGACCTGGAGGGCAACATCCTGCAGGTCAACGCCGCGCTGCTGCGCATGTTCGGCGGCTCCGAGCAGTCGGTGCGCGGCCGCAGCGTCATGGACTGGACGCACCCCGAGGACGCGCCCCACGTCTGGAAGCTCTACGACGAACTCGTGCGCGGCGAGCGCGAGCACTACCACGTGGAGAAGCCGTTCTACCGCCCGGACGGGACGGCGCTGTGGACCAACCTGACGGTGTCCCTGCTGCGCGACGCCGACGGCGACCCGCAGTACCAGCTCGCCCTCATGGAGGACACCACCGAGCGGCGGCTGCTCAACCTCCGGCTGCGCTACGAGGCCACCCACGACGCGCTCACCGGCCTGCCCAACCGCACGTTGTTCTTCGAGCGCCTGGAGAAGGCGCTGAACGCGGGCGAGGGCCAGCGCTTCGGGCTGTGCTACCTCGACCTGGACGGGTTCAAGACCATCAACGACAGTCTCGGCCACGCGGCCGGGGACCGGCTGCTGGTGGAGGTCGCCGACCGGCTGCAGTCCTGCGCGACCGCGCCCGGCGAGATGGTCGCCCGGCTCGGCGGTGACGAGTTCGTGGCGCTGACCACCGGCCCCGGCACCGAGCGGGAGGTCGACGAGCTCGCCGAGCGGATCATGAACGCGCTGGTCACCCCGATCAGCATCGACGGCCGTGACCTGCTGGTGCGCGGCAGCATCGGCATCGTCGAGGGCCCGGCGGGGGAGCGGACCCCGGCGGAGGTGCTGCGCAGCGCCGACATCACCATGTACCGGGCCAAGTCGGCGGGCGGCAACCGCTCCGAGCTCGCCGACCCGGAGGCCGACGCCCGCGTGATCACCCGGCACGGGCTGACCACCGCCCTGCCCACCGCCCTGGACCGCGGCGAGTTCTTCATCGAGTACCAGCCGCTCGTGCACCTCGGCGACGGCAGTGTGCGCGGCGCGGAGGCGCTGGTGCGCTGGCTGCACCCGCAGCACGGCGTGCTCGGCCCGGACCGGTTCATCCCGCTCGCCGAGCACACCGGCCTGATCGTGCCGCTCGGCCGCTGGGTACTGGAGGAGTCCGTACGGCAGGCCCGTGAGTGGCGGGAACGGCACGGCGAGCAGGCGGCCCCCGGTCCGCTGCGCATCAACGTCAACCTCTCGCCGTGCCAGCTGACCCACCCCGGGCTGGTGCAGGACACGGTGGACATCCTCGAGCGGGTCGGCATCGCGCCGGACTCTCTGTGCCTGGAGGTCACCGAGTCCGCCCTCATCGGCGCCGACGACGACCTGCTCAAACCCCTGCGCCGGCTGCACGAGATGGGCGTCGACATCGCCCTGGACGACTTCGGCACGGGCTACTCCAACCTCGCCAATCTGCGCCGCCTGCCGGTGAGCGTCCTCAAGCTGGACCGTTCCTTCACCCAGAGCATGCAACGCTTCCCGGCCGACCCCGTCGACCTGAAGATCGTCGAGGGGATCGTCTCCCTCGCCCACAGCCTGGACCTCGCGGTCACGGTGGAGGGCGTGGAGACCGGCGCGCAGGCCGAACAGCTGCGGATCCTCGGCTGCGACACCGCCCAGGGCTGGTACTACGCCCGCCCGGGCCCGCCGGAGCGGCTGCACGACCTGGCGCTGGTGGACGCGACGGGCTGACGCGACGGGGCTGCCCCGCCCGGTGCCGGGTGGGGCGCCGGTGCGTTCACCGTTCCAGCGGCATCCGCTGCAGCTCCCGTGCGTCGCTGCGGTGGGTGAGGGCGTTCGTCCGGTGCGGTCCTGGCCGGGCCGGCGGGGTGATCCGCAGTGCCTGACCGGATCTGGTCGCGGCCGTGCGCGGTGCGATCGTGTCGGGCGCCGGTGCGCTCATCGTTCCAGCAGCATCCGCTGCAGCTCCCGCGCGGCCCGGGGCGGAGCCACGTCGCTGCGGTGGGCGAGGGCGATCGTCCGGTGCGGTCCTGGCCGGGCCGGCGGGGTGATCCGCAGTGCCTGACCGGATCTGGTCGCGGCCGTGCGCGGTGCGACCGTGTCGGGCGCCGGTGCGCTCATCGTTCCAGCAGCATCCGCTGCAGCTCCCGTGCGGCCCGGGGCGGAGCCACGTCGCTGCGGTGGGCGAGGGCGATCGTCCGGTGCGGTCCTGGCCGGGCCGGCGGGGTGATCCGCAGTGCCTGACCGGATCTGGTCGCGGCCGTGCGCGGTGCGACCGTGTCGGGCGCCGGTGCGCTCATCGTTCCAGCAGCATCCGCTGCAGCTCCCGCGCGGCCCGGGGCGGAGCCACGTCGCTGCGGTGGGCGAGGGCGATCGTCCGGTGCAGTCCCGGCCGGGCCAGCGCAGTGACCCGCAGCCCCTGCCCGGACCTCGTCGCGACCATGCGCGGTACCACCGCGAGCCCCAGTCCGGCCCGTACGAACCCCAGCACGGCGTCCATCTCGCCGCCCTCCACCGCGAAGTCCGGCTCGAACCCGGCGGAGCGGCAGGCGGCCACGGTCAGCTCCCGCAGGTCGTAGCCGTGCCGGAACATCACCAGCCGCTCACCCTCAAGGTCGGCGACGCGGACGTCCCGGCCGCCCCGGCCCGGCGCGGGCGCCTCCGGTGACGACACGACCACGAGGTCCTCGCGCAGCAGCTCCACCGTCGTCAGGGCGGGTGACGGTGTCGGCAGCGGGAGCACGACCAGGGCGAGGTCCAGGGCGCCGCGCGCGAGTTCCCGTACCAGGTCGTGGGAGCCGCCCTCCTCGACCAGCAGCCGGATACCGGGATACCGGTCGTGGAAGGCGCGCAGCACGTCCGGCAGCAGACCGGTGCACAGGCTCGGGGTGGCGCCCAGCCGGACCCGGCCGCTGCGCAGCTGCACCAGTTCCTGCACCTCGTGCCGGGCGGTGTCCGCGTCCGCGAGGATCCGCCGGGCCAGCGGCAGCAGCGCCTCTCCCGCGTCGGTCAGCGTGATGTTGCCCCGCGCCCGCTGGAACAGATCCGCCCCCAGCTCCCGTTCCAGCGCCTTGATCTGCTGCGACAGCGACGGCTGCGCCACGTGGACCAGATCGGCGGCCCGGGTGAAGTGCCGGGTCTCGGCGACCGCCACGAAGTACTGGAGCTGCTGGAACTGCACCCGGCCAGCATAGCCGTTCCCTATCGAAACGAGCCGGACCATGTCTTGGACCGATCGGCGGGTGCCGCCTTAGCGTCTTGTCCCATGGCACTGGCAACGCGGACGGACCGACGGCCGTCCATGGCACGCACCGTGTGGGACTCGACCGTCGGCAAGAAGACCGTGATGGCCGTCAGCGGCCTGATCATGCTCCTCTACCTGGTCGTCCACGTGATCGGCAATCTCAAGATCTTCTTCGGGGCCGGCGAGTTCGACCACTACGCGCACTGGCTGCGTACCGTCGGCGAGCCGTTCATGCACTACGAGTGGACGCTGTGGATCGTCCGCGTCGTCCTGTTCGTCGCCGTGGTCGCCCACGCCACCTCCGCGTACCAGCTCAGCCGCCGTGACATCAGGGCCCGGCCGGAGAGGTACGTGCACAGCAGGCCCCGGGCGAGCTACGCGACGCGGACCATGCGCTGGGGCGGCATCATCCTCGCACTGTTCATCGTCTGGCACGTCCTGGACCTGACCACCGGCACCGTGCACCCGGGCGGCTTCCAGGAGGGCCACCCGTACCAGAACGTCGTCGACACCTTCTCCACCTGGTACGGCAACGTCATCTACATCGTCGCGATGCTCGCGCTCGGCCTGCACGTCCGGCACGGCTTCTGGAGCGCGGCCCAGACCCTCGGCGTCGGCAGCCGCACCCGCGACCGTGCCCTGAAGGCCGTCGCCGACGTCCTCGCGCTGCTGCTCACGGCCGGCTTCGTCGCCGTACCCGTGGGCGTCATGACCGGAGTGGTGAGCTGAACATGAGTGCTGCATACGCCGCGTACGCGACCGGTGAGCCGGTCGCCGACACCAAGGCCCCCGCGGGCCCCGTGGCCGAGCGCTGGGACCGGCGCCGCTTCGAGGCCAAGCTGGTCAACCCCGCCAACCGGCGCAAGCACACGGTCATCGTGGTCGGCACCGGCCTCGCGGGCGGCTCGGCCGGCGCCACCCTCGCCGAACAGGGCTACCACGTCGTCCAGTTCTGCTACCAGGACTCCCCGCGCCGGGCCCACTCGATCGCCGCGCAGGGCGGCATCAACGCGGCGAAGAACTACCGCAACGACGGCGACTCCGTCCACCGCCTCTTCTACGACACCGTCAAGGGCGGCGACTTCCGGGCCCGCGAGTCCAATGTCCACCGGCTGGCGCAGATCTCGGTCGAGATCATCGACCAGTGCGTGGCGCAGGGCGTGCCGTTCGCACGGGAGTACGGCGGTCTGCTCGACACCCGCTCCTTCGGCGGCGTCCAGGTGTCACGCACCTTCTACGCCCGCGGCCAGACGGGCCAGCAGCTGCTGCTCGGCGCCTACCAGGCGCTGTCGCGGCAGATCGCGGCCGGGAACGTCGAGATGCACCCGCGCACCGAGATGCTGGACCTGATCGTCGTCGACGGCCGGGCGCGCGGGATCGTGGCCCGGGACCTGATCACCGGCACGATCGACACCTACTTCGCCGACGCCGTCGTACTGGCGAGCGGCGGCTACGGCAACGTCTTCTACCTGTCGACGAACGCCATGAACTCCAACGCCACCGCGATCTGGCGGGCGCACCGGCGCGGCGCGTACTTCGCCAACCCCTGCTTCACCCAGATCCACCCCACCTGCATCCCGCGCACCGGCGACCACCAGTCCAAGCTCACGCTGATGAGCGAGTCGCTGCGCAACGACGGACGCATCTGGGTGCCCAGGGCCAAGGGCGACGACCGGCCGCCCGCCGAGATCCCCGAGGACGAGCGCGACTACTACCTGGAGCGTATCTACCCCTCCTTCGGCAACCTGGTGCCGCGCGACATCGCCTCCCGCGCCGCGAAGAACGTCTGCGACGAGGGCAGGGGAGTCGGCCCCGGCGGGCAGGGCGTGTACCTGGACTTCGCCGACGCGATCGAGCGCATGGGCCGGGCGGCCGTCGAGGCCAAGTACGGCAACCTCTTCGACATGTACCAGCGGATCACCGACGAGGATCCGTACGAGGTGCCGATGCGCATCTATCCCGCCGTGCACTACACGATGGGCGGCCTGTGGGTCGACTACGACCTGCAGACCACCGTCCCCGGACTGTTCGCGATCGGCGAGGCCAACTTCTCCGACCACGGCGCCAACCGGCTCGGCGCGTCGGCGCTGATGCAGGGCCTGGCGGACGGCTACTTCGTGCTCCCCGCGACCATCAACGACTACCTGGCCCGCACCCCGCACCAGCAGGCGGTGACGGCCGGCCACCCCGCCGTCCAGGAGGTGCTGGCCGGGACGGAGGACCGGCTGCACCGGCTGCTGTCCGTCGACGGCGACCGCACCCCCGACTCCTTCCACCGCGAACTCGGCGAACTGATGTGGGAGTTCTGCGGCATGGCCCGCACCGACGCCGGACTGCGCAAGGCCCTGGAGCGGATCCCGCAGATCCGGGACGAGTTCTGGCGCCGGATCAAGGTGCCCGGCACCGGCGAGGAGTTCAACCAGTCGCTGGAGAAGGCCAACCGGATCGTCGACTACCTCGAACTCGCCGAACTGATGTGCCTCGACGCACTGCACCGCACCGAGTCCTGCGGGGGCCACTTCCGCGAGGAGTCCCAGACCCCCGACGGCGAGGCCGCCCGCAAGGACGACGCGTTCTCCTACGCGGCCGCCTGGGAGTTCACCGGTACCGGCGAGGCCCCGACCCTGCACAGGGAAGACCTGGTCTTCGAGTACGTCCACCCCACCCAGCGGAGCTACGCATGAAGCTCACCCTGCGCGTCTGGCGGCAGAAGAACGCCGACGCCGAAGGCGCCATGTCCACGTACGAGGTGGACGGCATCTCCTCGGACATGTCCTTCCTGGAGATGCTCGACACCCTCAACGAGGAACTCATCCTCAGGGGCGAGGACCCGGTCGCGTTCGACCACGACTGCCGCGAGGGCATCTGCGGCGCCTGCTCCCTCGTCATCAACGGCGAAGCGCACGGCCCGGAGCGCACCACCACCTGCCAACTGCACATGCGGTCCTTCGAGGACGGCGACACGATCGACATCGAGCCGTGGCGGGCGGCGGCGTTCCCGCTGATCAAGGACCTGGTGGTGGACCGGTCGGCGTTCGACCGGATCATCCAGGCCGGCGGGTACATCACCGCGCCGACCGGAGCCGCGCCGGAGGCACACGCCACGCCGGTGCCCAAGCCGGACGCCGACTTCGCCTTCGAGCACGCGGAGTGCATCGGCTGCGGGGCATGCGTCGCCGCGTGCCCCAACGGGGCGGCGATGCTCTTCACCTCAGCCAAGGTGAACCACCTGAACGTGCTGCCGCAGGGCGCGCCCGAGCGGGAGACCCGGGTGCTGGACATGGTGGCGCAGATGGACGCGGAGGGGTTCGGCGGGTGCACGCTGACCGGTGAGTGCGCGACCGCCTGCCCCAAGGGCATCCCCCTCATGTCCATCACCGGCATGAACAAGGAGTGGCTGCGGGCCACGCGGAAGGCGGCCAAGCGGTAGCACCGGGCCGGGATGCGCGCCGTTCAGCAACCGCACATCCACACTCCTGGCTTCGGTCACGCGGGCGCCAACCGGCGTCGGGAGAACTTGGGGGAGCGGGCCGTGTCCGGGCGGTCCGCCCGCCCTCCCCGCCGACCCGGCCCGCGTCCAGGAGTAAGCCATGACCGGCGTCATCACGCTCGCCCGCCCTCCGCAGCCCGCAGCGCCCACCCGTTACAGCGTGACCCTCGCCCGCGACGAGGCCGACGTGCGTGCCGCCCAGCGGTTGCGGCACGAGGTCTTCGCCGGGGAGATGGGCGCCCTGCTGTCCACCCCGCAGCCGGGATACGACATCGACCCCTTCGACGCGTACTGCGACCACCTGCTCGTGCGCGACACGCTGACCGGGCAGGTGGTCGGCACCTACCGGCTGCTGCCGCCGGAGCGGGCCGCCGTCGCCGGACGCCTCTACTCCGAGGGCGAGTTCGACCTCGCCCCCCTGGAGGCGATCCGGCCGGGCCTGGTCGAGGTCGGCCGGTCCTGCGTGCACCCCGACCACCGCGACGGCGCGGTCATCGGCCTGATCTGGGCCGGGATCGCCCGCTACATGGTCGACCACGGCCACGAGTGGCTGGCGGGCTGCTGCTCCATCCCGCTGGCCGACGGCGGCGCGCTCGCCTCCGCCACCTGGGACCGGGTCCGCGACCGGCACCTGGCCCCCGAGGAGTACCGGGTGCGACCGCTGCTGCCGTGGGTCCCGGCCGCCGCGGCCCCCGCCTCCCGCGGCGAACTCCCGGCCCTGCTGCGCGGCTACCTGCGCCTCGGCGCCTGGGTGTGCGCCGAGCCCGCGCACGACCCGGACTTCGGGGTCGCCGACCTGTTCGTACTGTTGTCGATGCGCCGGGTCAACCCCCGCTACCTGCGGCACTTCCTCTCCCTCGTACCGGCCTGATGAGCGTGTGGCTGCCCAGCGCGCCCTGCACCCCGGGGGCGTGCGTGGAGCGGGCGGGGTCCGCGGCGGCCGTGCCGCGTGCCCTGCTGCGGCTGGCGGGGGTCACCGCCCTGCTGCTGGCCGGGATCGTGCTGTCCCCGCTCGGCGGGAGGATCCCCGCCGACTGGGTCAGGCGCTGGTGCCGGGCGGTCGTCCGCGCCGCGGGGGTCCGCGTCCACGTCACCGGCGGCGCCCCGCCCACCGGTGGGCTGCTGCTGGTCGCCAACCACATCTCCTGGCTGGACATACCGCTCCTGGCCGCCGTGCGCCCGGCGCGGATGCTCGCCAAGGCGGAGATCCGGCGCTGGCCGGTGGCGGGCGCGCTGGTGGCCGGGGGCGGGGCCCTGTTCATCGAACGGGACCGGCTGCGCGCCCTGCCGGACACGGTCGCCCGCATCGCCCGGGCACTGCGCGGCGGCGCGGCCGTCGCGGCCTTCCCCGAGGGCAGCACCTGGTGCGGGCGGGCACAGGGCGACTTCCACCGGGCCGTCTTCCAGGCCGCGCTGGACGCGGGCGTACCCGTGCAGCCGGTGCGGCTGCGCTACCGGGCCGCCCGGGGCGCGGCCAGCACGGTCCCCGCGTTCGTCGGCGAGGACACGCTGACGGCCTCGGTGTGGCGGGTGCTCTCGGCGCGCGGCCTGGTCGCCGAGGTGGAGGTGCGGCCGCTGATCGAACCGGGTGACCACCCCGACCGCCGCGCGCTGGCCCGGGCCGCCCAGCCCCTCGCACCCGAGTCCGCCCGGACCCACCCGGCAGCGCATCCGCGGCGTCGCCTGTCGCCCCTTCCGGGGCGGTAGCGGGTTCCGCCGTGGTGGGGGTACGGCGTGTGGGTGTGCGTGGCTTCCGCTGTCCCGCCGCGGGGACGCGCGCCGGTATCCCTCCAGGCCGGCCGGCGCGGGCTGCCCGGGCCCACTCGGCAGCGCGTCCGCGGCGTAGCCTGTCGTGTGTCCGGGGGTGGTAGCGGGTCTCGCCGTGGTGGGGGCGCGGTGTGCGGTGTCCGTGGCCTGCGCCGTCCCGCATCGCGGACGCGCGCCCGCATCCGTCCGGAGGAACTTGCCCCGCGGTGCCGTTGCGCTGCTTCCCGGGCCATCGTCCGGGGACGATGCTCGGGCGGTATGGACATCCTCCTCGTCGCCAGCGCCTTCAACAGCCTGTGCCAGCGCGTCCACGTCGAACTCGCCGACCGCGGGCACCGTGTGGAGGCGGTGCTGGCCTCGCACGGGGACGACGCGGTGCGCGAGGCCGTCCGGGACACCGCCCCGGAGCTGATCGTCGCCCCGATGCTGAGGACGGCCCTCCCCGAGGACGTGTGGCGGGAGCACACCTGCCTGATCGTGCACCCCGGCCCGCCCGGCGACCGGGGCCCCTCGTCCCTGGACTGGGCCGTCGCCGAGGACGCCGGACGGTGGGCGGTGACCGTGCTCCAGGCCGAGGCGGGCATGGACGCCGGTGCCGTGTGGGCGTCGGTGCCGTTCACCGTGGAGCCCGTCGGCAAGAGCGACCTCTACCGGGGCGAGGTCTCCGACGCCGCGGTGACCGCCGTCCTGCTGGCGGTGGAGCGTTACGCCGGCGGCTCGTACAAGCCGCGCCCGCAGAGCGACCCCGGGATCTGCGTCGTCCGGCGCGACTTCTTCCGGCAGGAACGGCGGCGCGTCGACTGGCGCCACGACGACACCGCCACCGTACTGCGCAAGCTGCGCGGCGCCGACTCCCGGCCGGGTGTCCTCGACGACCTCCTCGGACAGGAGGTCTTCCTGCACGGCTCTCATCCCGAGGACGAACTGCGGGGGCGCCCCGGTGAGCTGCTCGCCACCCGGAACGGCGCCGTGTGCCGGGCCACCCGGGACGGCGCGGTCTGGATCCCGGAACTCCGCCCGCGCCGCGGCTCCGCGGCCCCCGCGCCCTTCCGGCGCCCGGCGGCCGACGTGCTCGGCGACCGGCTGTCCGGCGTACCGGAGGTGCCCGCCCCCCTGGAGCCGCGCCCGGGCCGGCGCACCTGGAGCGACATCCGCTACCGCCGGCACGGCGACATCGGCCACCTGGCCTTCTCCTTCCCGGGCGGCGCGATGAGCACCTCCCAGTGCCGCCGCCTCCTCGCCGCCTACCGGCACGCCCTGACCCGGCCCACGCCCGTCCTGGTCCTCGGCGGGGTGCGCGACTTCTTCTGCAACGGCATCCACCTGGGCGTCATCGAGGCCGCCGCCGATCCGGCCGAGGAGTCGTGGACCAACCTCAACGCCATGAACGACCTGGTCGAAGCGGTGCTGCGGACCACGGACCGCCTGGTGGTCGCCGCGCTCGGCGGCAACGCGGCGGCGGGCGGGGTGATGCTGGCGCTGGCGGCGGACGAGGTCTGGTGCCGCTCCGGCGCCGTCCTGAACCCGCACTACCGGCGGATGGGCCTGTACGGCTCGGAGTTCTGGACGTACAGCCTGCCCCGGCGTGTCGGTGACGCCACGGCCGAGCGGCTGACGCGCGAGGCGCTGCCGGTGAGTGCCGCCTCGGCCGTCCGGCTGGGCCTGGCCGACCGGCTGGTGACCGCCGCCCCGGGCGCGTTCCCCGAGCGGGTGCGCCGGCTCGCCGCCGCGCTCGCCGGGACCCCTGACCTGGGGGAGCGGATCGCGGCCAAGGCGGCGGCACGGGCCCGGGACGAGGAACGGCGGCCGCTCGCCGCGTACCGCGAGGACGAACTCGCCCGCATGCGCCGCGTCTTCACCGACCCCGAAGCGCCGTACCACGCCCTGCGCTCCGCGTTCGTCCGCAAGCTGCCGTGCGGTTCACCGAGGCCGCTGGCACCCGCCCCGGCCCTGCCGGAGGAGGCCCGGTGAGGCAGCCGCGCCTGCTGGTCGCCGGCATCGGCAACATCTTCCTCGCCGACGACGCCTTCGGACCCGAGGTGATCAAGGCCCTGGCCGACCGGCCCCTGCCAGAGGAGGTCCACGTGCGCGACTTCGGCATCCGCGGCCTGGACCTCGCCTACCGGCTGCTCGACGGCTACGCCGCCGCCGTCTTCGTGGACGCCGCCCCGCGCGGCCTGGCACCGGGCACGCTGTCGCTGATCGAAGCCGGCCTCCCCGACGCCTCGGACACCGCCCGGCAGGTCCCGGAGGCACACGGCATGGACCCCGTGAAGGTACTGGCGCTGGCCGCGCACCTCGGGGAGGGCGCGCTGCCGCGCGTCGTCGTCCTCGCCTGCGAGCCCCGGGCGGTGCCGGACGCCGACGATCCCGACGTGACCGTCGGTCTGAGCGCGCCGGTGCGCGACGCCGTCGAACGGGCCGTGCCGCTGCTCCACACGGTGGTGGAGCGGCTGCTGGCCGACGCCGGCGCCGCGCTCGCGGCCGGATGACCCCGGCGGTCAGCGGTGGCGCCGGACGCCGGAGGAGGAGCCGGCCATGCGCCAGATCTTGATCTCACGCACCAGTCCGGGGAGCTCCCAGACCAGCAGGCCCAGCACCGCGCTCCCGACGAGCACCGCCTGTGCCGTCAGTACGCGTTTGGCCGTCATGGTTGCCATCGCCATCTCTGCTCCCTAAGCCGCTCAGCCCGGCGGAATGCTCGGCATGATCTTCAGGATCGCTTCGTGCTTCTTCCAGTGGATGCCCGTGGACCGGCGCGCGTCGGCGGTGCCGTCCTCGTGGTGCCCCGTCTGGTGCCGGTACGGGCCCTTGTTGCCCTGGTGGAGGCCGAAGACGTGGGTGGGCGTGTCGGGCTTCGCCTGCGGTCGTCCGACCCGGATGCTGCCCATGGTGTCCTCCTTACGGTCGTGCGGCCGGTGCCATCGGCCGCGCGGCGGCCAGCTCGGTGAAGAACCGTTCCAGCGCCGGCCACATCGTCTCTCCACCGGACATGCCCTGCCACTCCTGGCGGACCAGCCCGACGATCCGGAAGCAGTCGTCGACCGGCACGATCCAGTGGTGCGCGAGGCCCCGGGCGGTGTTCACCAGCAGCGCCTCCACCTCGGGTGCCAGGCCGGCCAGCTGCGGACAGCCGGCGACCACGCTCCGCCAGGCGTCCGCGTCCACCTCCCAGCGGGTGGCGCCTGCCGGGCTCGGGTAGTGCGCGAGGACCGTGCCGTCGGTGCGGGGCACGAAGAAGGCCAGTCCCACGGGCACGCCCAGCGGCTCGGTGTCCACCGGGGGCAGCCGCAGCCGGCGCAACGGGATCAGCCGGTAGCGCCCGTCGCCCTCGTCGTCCTCGTCGCCTTCGGTGAACAGCAGCGCACAGGGCCGGCAGGCGCACAGCACCTCCTCCCGCTCGCCGTCGTGCAGATGGCGGTGGTCGTCCGGCACCGGGGCCGCGCACAGGTCGCACAGTTCCTCGGCCGCCGACCGCCGGGCGGCGGCCGAGCGGATGACCCGCCCCAGCGCGCCGCCGGTCACGGTGCCACCTGCGGCTGCCGGTCGCGGTGGGTGAGGGTGTCCAGCGGTACGAACGCGGGGGCGGGGGCGTCCACCACCCGCTCCACCGCCCGCAGTTCGGGGGCCACCCCGAGGACCGCCTCCCGGACCGCTTCCATGATCTGCGCCGACGACGAGCCGCAGCCCTTGACCGTCAGCCGGACCCGGGCCACCGCCTCCTCGATGCCGACCAGTTCCAGCTCGCCGCCCCGCCCGCGCAGTTCCCCGCGCAGCCGCTCCACCTCCCGGGCCACCCGGGCCTGCACCGGATCGGGATGGATGCCGTGCAGCACCATCAGATGGGCGAGGAGTTCGTCCCCGGCCAGCGCCGCGGACAAGGAGGCGTCCGCGCGGTCCAGGATCCTGGCCAGTGCCTCGCCGTAGACCTCGGTCAGCGCCCGCACCGCATCGAGGGCCTCCCGGGCGGTCGGGCCCGCCGTCTCCTCCAGGCGCTCCAGCAGGTCGTCCAGGCGGGCCAGCCGGGCGGCGAGCGACGTCTCGTCGAGCCGGGTGCCGTCAGCCATGGGCGGCGGCTCCGTACGTCGGCGAGTGCAGCGTGGTCAGCGTCTTCCCCTTGCCCACGTACATGTGCACACCGCACGGCAGACAGGGGTCGAAGCTGCGCACGGTGCGCATGATGTCGACGCCCTTGAAGTCGTCGGGGCCGTTCTCCTCGAAGATCGGCTGTCCCTGCACGGCGTCCTCGTACGGGCCGGGGGTGCCGTAGATGTCCCGGGGGCTGGCGTTCCACGGGGTCGGCGGGTACGGGTGGTAGTTGGCGATCTTCTTGTCCTTGATCACCAGATGGTGGGAGAGGACGCCGCGCACCGCCTCGTGGAAGCCGCAGCCGATCGCCTCCTCGGGCACCTCGAAGTTCTCGAAGACCTTGGTGTCGCCCGCCCGGATCAGCCCCATCGCCTCCTCCACGAACTGCAGGGCCATGGCGGCGGCGTAGGCGATGAAGTACGGCCGGGCGCGGTCCCGTTCGATGGTGTTGCTCCACTTCGGGATGCGCCACTCCAGCGTCGTCTCCGGCAGGCTCTCCCCCTTGGGCAGCGAGATGCGCACGCTGTTGCCGGTGGCCTTGACGTACGGGGTGTCGACGATGCCGCTCAGCGCCGTCGACCACAGCCGGGCCAGCGGGCCGCCGCCGGTGTCCAGGGCGAGGTGGTCACCGCTGCGTCGGTCGTACCAGCGCGGGCTCATCACCCAGCTGTACTTGTCGGCGAAGTCACGTTTCTGCGGCACCGGCACGGTCGTCTGGTTCCACGGGTGGCGCATGTCGACCGGGTTGCCCAGCGGGTCGTGGGTGACGAACGGCTGCTCGTTGACCCAGTCCTCGTAGTAGGAGCTGCCCAGCATGATGCGGATGCCGAGGTTGATGTCGACGAGGTTGTTGGTGACCAGCTCGCCGTCGACGACGACGCCGGGGGTGACGTACATCGCCCTGCCCCACTCGTTCATCGTCTCGTAGCGGTAGTCGACGACGTCCGGGTTCTGCCAGGCGCCCCAGCAGCCGAGCAGGACGCGCCGCCTGCCGACCTCCTCGTAGCCGGGCAGCGCCTCGTAGAAGAAGTCGAAGACGTCGTCGTTCATGGCGACGGCCTTCTTGACGAAGTCGATGACGTGCATCAGCCGGCTGAGGTAGTCGGTGAAGGTGTTGGGCTGCGGCATCGTGCCCACGCCGCCCGGGTACAGCGTCGAGGGGTGGACGTGCCGCCCCTCCATCAGGCAGAACATCTCCCGGGTGACCCGGCTGACCTTCAGGGCCTCCTTGTAGACCTCGCCCTCGAAGGGGTTGAAGGCCTTCATGATGTCGGCGACGGTGCGGTAGCCGTGGATGCCGCCGCGCGGCGCGTCGGTGCGCTCGGCGCGGGCCAGCAGGCCCGGGTTGGTGGCCTTGACCATGGCCTCGCAGAAGTCCACGAACACCAGGTTGTCCTGGAAGATCGTGTGGTCGAACATGTACTCGGCCGCCTCGCCGAGGTTGACGATGTGCTCGGCGAGCCGCGGCGGCTTGACCCCGTAGGCCATCTGCTGGGCGTAGTCGGAACAGGTGGTGTGGTTGTCGCCGCAGATCCCGCAGATGCGCGAGGTGATGAAGCCGGCGTCGCGCGGGTCCTTGCCCTTCATGAACACCGAGTAGCCGCGGAACAGCGACGAGGTGCTGTGGCATTCGACGACTTCCCGGTTGGCGAAGTCGATCTTCGTGTAGATGCCCAGGTTGCCGATGATCCGGGTGATCGGATCCCAGGACATGTCCACGAGCTGGGCGGGCTTGCGCCCCGTGGACCGGGCCTCGGTTGTCGTCATCTGGCTTGCTGCCCCTTGCTGTTCGGTTCCGTCGGTGACTTCGGTGAGGTCGGTGAGGTCGGTGACTTCGGTGAGAGGGTGTATCCCCCTCCCCCCGGCTGTTCCGCGTCAGGCGCGCCAGTGCGGGTCGTAACCGCTGGTCAGCTTGCGCTTGTTGTGGCGCCACTTGGGCTCGTGGTTCACGATGTCGTTCGTCAGTCCGCGCAGCCGGCGCACGACCGCCCCGTACGGCTTGATGACCAGCGAGGACAGCGTTCCGCCGGGCGGCTCGTCCATGAACGGCATGAACGCGTCGGGGAAGCCGGGCATCGTGCAGCCGATGCAGACGCCGCCGACGTTGGGGCAGCCGCCGATGCCGGACATCCAGCCGCGCTTGGGCACGTTGCAGTTGACGACCGGGCCCCAGCAGCCCGTCTTCACCAGGCACTTGGGGGAGTTGTAGTCCCTGGCGAAGCTGGCCTGCTCGTAGTACGAGCCGCGGTCGCAGCCCTCGTGCACGGT
Organism: Streptomyces sp. NPDC004542; assembly: GCF_040610035.1. NCBI lineage: Bacteria > Bacillati > Actinomycetota > Actinomycetes > Kitasatosporales > Streptomycetaceae > Streptomyces > Streptomyces sp. NPDC004542. The sequence goes on along the minus strand of NZ_JBEXLP010000004.1, from coordinate 153,471 downwards.
CTTGCCGAACAGCCACTGCGGGCGCAGCATGTGGTCCAGCGGCGGCGGGGGAGCGGCGCCGGCCGCGTGCTGGAGCACCCAGACCAGGGTCTCCATGAAGTTCTCGGGCTGGACGGGACAGCCGGGCACGTTGACGACGGGCAGGCCCCCCTGCGAAGTGAAGTCCCAGCCGAGGTAGTCCGCGAGGCCCATGGAGCCGGTGGGGTTGCCCGCCATCGCGTGGATGCCGCCGTAGGTGGCGCAGGTACCGATGGCCACCACCGCCCAGGCCTTCGGGGCCAGTCGGTCGAGCCACCAGTTCAGGGTCTGCGGCTGACCGGTGTCCGGGTCGTTGCCGAACGACGTCCAGTAGCCGTCGCCCTTGATGATGTTCTGGTTGGGGATCGAGCCCTCGATGACGAGGATGAACGGGGCCAGATCACCCCGCGCCGCCGCCCGGTACGGGGCGAGGAAGTCCTCGCCGCCCAGGCTCGGGGAGAGCACCTTGTTGACCAGGTTCACCTTCGGCAGGCCGGGGATCAGCCCGAGGACCACGTCCTCGATCGAGGGCTGGGCGGCGGCCGTCACCGACACGGTGTCGCCGTCGCAGCTCATGCCCTCGGAGATCCAGAGGATGGTGATCTCGTCGAAGCCCTCGCGCCGTTCGGCCCGGCTGGGTTCCTGGCTGACTTCGGTGGTGCCGCTGTGGGTGGTCATGTCCTCGGCCTCCGCTGCAATCGGTCCCTGGGTCGGTCGTACGCCGCGGCCACGGGCCCGGCGTGGGTCGGCGCGGGTGGGTGGTCCGGCGCGTGGGGGTGGGGGCGGGCCACTGCGCCCGGCCCGGCGACGCGTTCGTCCGTCCGCTCGACCGCCTCGCGCTCGGCGAGGTGCTCGTCGTCGCGGAACGACCGCTCCACCGCGCCGTGGCCGTGGGCCGACAGGTCAGGGGCGTCCATCGGGCGCTCCCTCGTCCCTCGCGGGGGCCGGCGGCTCCAGTTCGTGCGGGCGGAAGTAGAAGTAGCGGCCGTACCAGGCGTTGAGCTCCGCGGCCGGGTCGTCGTCGAGCGTGACGGCCAGGTGCGTACTGCCGTCCACGTCGTGGAAGACGGCCGCCACGCGGGCGGTGCGGCCGGCCAGGAACATGTCCTGCGCGTCCGCCCCGCGCCCGGCCGGCCGCAGCCGCACGGCGCTGCCGGCCGCGACGGGCACACCGTCCACGAGGACGCTGTCGGTCGTCGGCGACAGGCCCTCGTCGCCGCCCTCCTGCCACCAGGGCAGCGGGTGCCGCGTGCCTGCCGGAGGTGGCGCGGCCGGTCCGGGGCCGCGGGTCACCGGTTCGAGGGAGCGGATCGCGCCGTGCAGGCGGGCGAACATCTCCGGCGGCATGCTCTCCACCCGGTCGAGGATGTCCGCGGCCCGCTGGTCGGTGGCCCGGGCCTCGCGCTTCTCCTCGTCCGTCAGCAACAGCGTGCGCAGGCTCAGGATCTCGTCGATCTCGGCGGCGTCGTGCAGGTCGCCCGGGCTCTCGGGCGCCACCCGCGGGTGGTCCGGCAGGATGATCGGTGCGGACAGGACCGCGTCGCCGCGGCCCTCGTCGCCGCCCAGGACGGGGAACGTGAACAGGTTCCGGCAGGCGCGGGCGTGCTCCTCGTCCCCCTCGGGCGGCTCGATCAGCGACACGAACTCCGTGCCGGCGCCGCAGATCAGGGTGTGGGTGGCCATGAGGGCGTGCCGCAGCGCCTCGGCGCGGGGCACACCGGCGCCGCCGGGCGAGGCCCCGCTGTTCTCGGTGCGCACCCGCAGCCGGTACAGGGCCGTGCCGTCGCCCTCGTCGCGGATCCGCGCGGCCCGGACCGTCGTCACGGCGTGGACCGGATCCCGCCGGCGCACCACCCGGCCCGCACCGCCGCCCAGGTGCTCCGTCGCGGAACCGCCGGGCGACCCCAGCGCCGTACGGTGGGGGCCCTGGAGGAGCCGGGCGAGCGGGACGTCGATCTCCGCCTCGCGGGGCACCGCCTCGTCGAAGGTCAGATGGACGTCCGCCCCGGTCTCGAGCGCCTCCACCGGCCGGTGGAGGCCGTCGCCGGTGGACTGCTCCATCTGCTTGCGCTGGAGCTGCAGATAACGAACCGTCACGCGCAGCCGGGCGTCGCCGGACGCCCGCAGCAGGCACTCGGTCTGCTGGTACCAGGAGTCCACGGACCCGGAGACACCCGGTGGCACCGGCCCGTTCGCCTCGGCCCACTCGCGCGGGGTGAGCACGCCGAACTGCCAGCGCACCCGGTTCTTGGGGGACGACCGGCGGTAAGGATAAAGAAGGTAGCCCTCGTAGAGCACGGCGTCGGCGACCGTGCGCAGCCGCTGGAGCGCCTCGTCACGAGATGCGAGCGCAGCGCATCCGCTCCGAGCGGTACCGTCCACCATCCTGTCTCCTGTCACGCCGGCCATCCCTTCCACCAGCGTCACACCGCTCACACCGGTCGGCCTCCTGTGGCGCACCTCCTTGGGCCATTCGGGCGGGTACGGGCGCGGGGCGTGGTGGTCGCCGTGTCCGTCAGCGGTGGTGGTGTGGTTGGCGGCCGGTGCCGTGAGCGTGCCGGTGGCGACCGCGTGCCGGGACGTGACCGGGGGACCCGACTGCCGAGGCACTGGGTCCGGCTCGTCCGTGCCCGCACGCTCATTCTCGCCCGCACCCCGCGGCAGGGGGCGCGCCGCTGTCTACGCTGGCCGTGTGACTGACAGCAGCAAGCGACCGCTCGCCGTGTTCGACCTCGACAACACCCTGGCCGGTACGGCGCACCGGCAGCGGTTCCTGGAGAGCCGGCCGCGGGACTGGGACGCCTTCTTCGCCGCCGCACCCGCGGATCCGCCGCTCGCCGAGGGCGTGGCGCTGGCGCGCGGCAGCGCCGAGGAGTGCGAGGTCGTCTATCTCACCGGGCGGCCCGAGCGCTGCCGGCGCGACACGCTCGACTGGCTCACCGCGCACGGTCTGCCCGAGGGGCGCGTGTTCATGCGGGGCAACGCCGACCGCAGGCCCGCCCGCCGCACCAAACTGGAGATCCTGCGCCGGCTGGCCCGGGACCGTCAGGTCCGGTTCCTGGTGGACGACGACGAGCTGGTGTGCGACGACGCCGAACGCGCCGGGTTCACCGTCGTACGGGCCCGCTGGGCCGAGCGGTCGGCCGCGCTGGCGGACGCCCAGGAACGGGAGGGCCGGACCTGACGGACGTACCTGACGGACGCGGGCCCGGCGGCGTCAGTCCTCGTCCTCGAGGCGGAAGCCCACCTTCAGGCCCACCTGGAAGTGTGCGATCTCGCCGTTCTCGATCTGGCCCCTGACCTGCGTCACCTCGAACCAGTCCAGGTGGCGCAGGGTCTGGCCGGCGCGCGCGATGCCGTTGCGGATGGCCTGGTCGACGCCCTCCTGCGAGGTGCCGACGATCTCGGTGACCCGGTAGGTGTGGTCCGGCATGACGGGTGCTCCTCTCCCGCGTGAGGCGTGTGTCACGCGTCACTCCACCGTGCCGCATGCGGAGACGGAGTGCGAGGCGTCCGGGCCGTCACCCGGGGCGGCGCCCCTCGCCGCCCCGGCGAGGAGGCGCCCGCCGCCACGGCGGCGGGCGTCCCCCCGGTACCCCTCAGCGGACCCCGGCCGGGGCCGAGGACCCGGTCAAGGGGTGGACGGGCACGCTGCCCGGTGGCCCCGAAGTCACCGGGCGATGCTCAGCGACAGCGCGAAACGCCCCTGCGAGTCGGTCCACCAGTTGCTCAGTTCCATTCCGGCGGCGGCCAGTTCGGCGGTGATCCCGTCCCGCCGGAACTTGGCCGACACCTCGGTGCGCAGTTCCTCGCCCGCCGCGAAGTCGACCGCGAGGTCGAGGGCGGGGATCTTCACGGTCTGGGCGGCCCGGGAGCGCAGCCGCATCTCGATCCACTCGTTCGCCCCGTCCCACAGGGCCACGTGCTCGAAGGCGCCGGGCTCGAAGTCGGCGCCCAGTTCGCGGTTGACGACGGCCAGGACGTTCCGGTTGAACTCGGCCGTCACCCCGGCCGCGTCGTCGTACGCCCGGACGAGGACGTCCTCGTCCTTGACCAGGTCCGTGCCGAGCAGCAGGGCGTCACCCGGCGACAGCAGCGCGCGGACGGAGGCGAGGAACCGGGCGCGTTCGGCGGGCAGGAGGTTGCCGAGGGTGCCGCCGAGGAAGGCCAGCAGCCGGGGGCCGGGCGTGTCCGGAAGGGGCAGCGCGGCCGTGAAGTCGGCGATCAGGGCGTGCACTTCGAGTTCGGGCCGCTCCGCGACGAGGGCCTGCCCGGCTTGGGTCAGGGCGCTCTCGCTGACGTCGACGGGGACGTAGACGCGCAGACCGGTGAGCGCGTCGATCAGGTACCGCGTCTTCTCGGAGGAGCCGGAGCCCAGTTCGACCAGGGTGCGGGCCCCGGTCGCGGACGCGATCTCGCCGGAGCGGGCGGTGAGGATCTCCCGTTCGGCACGGGTCGGGTAGTACTCGGGCAGTTCGGTGATCTGCTCGAACAGCTCGCTGCCCCGGGCGTCGTAGAACCACTTCGGCGGCAGCGTCTTGGGGCTTGCGGTGAGGCCGCGCAGGACGTCGGCGCGCAGCGCGGCGTCCGTCGCGTCCTCGGCAAGGGTGCGGGTGACGTGCAGGGAACTCACGTGCAGGGCTCCTTCGGTGATGAGGGTGCCCCCGCTCGAGCGGAGCCGGGAGTGGGGGAGGATGCCAGGGCGTCCGTCAGGGGCGTCAGCCGCACGCCGGCGCGGTCGGCCACGAGCAGCGCGCGGTCGGGGACCTCCTGCCAGCGCGGGTCGTCGTCGTACGGCTCGGAGGCCACGACGGCGCGGCCGGGTTCGGCGAGGTACCAGAGGGTGTCGCCCCAGGTGGTGGCGGTGACGGTCGCGCCGTCGGTGAGCAGGAGGTTGAGCCGGGAGGCGGGGGCCGCCTCGGCGACCTGGAGAACCGTTTCGGCGAGGGCGCGGCCGGCCTCCTCGCCGGACCGCAGCCGGTGCAGCGCCAACGCCCAGACGAACGCCGAGTCGGTACGCGCCTCCAGGGACAGCAGGTCGGCCGGCGGCAGGGCCGGGGCCAGCGGGACCGCGGACTGCGGCCAGCCCCTGATCGCCCCGTTGTGGCTGAACAGCCACCGGTCCGCCGTGAACGGCGCCGCGGCGGCCTCCCCGTCCGCGCCGGCCAGCGTGGCGTCGCGCACCGCGGCGAGCAGCGCGCCCGTACGGACCACCCGGGCCAGGTCGGTGAAGGACTGGTCGGCCCAGATAGGACCGGACCGCCGGTAACGGGCCGGCACCGGGTCGTCGGGGGCGTACCAGCCGACCCCGAAACCGTCGGCGTTGACCGTGCCGTACCGCTGCCGCCGCGGCGCCCACGACTGGCGGTACAGGCCGTGCGGGGGCTCCACGACGACCTCGCCCAGCGGCTCCGGCGGCCCCACGTAGGCCACGTGGCGGCACATCAGACGTCCTCCGAGCGGGCGGTGCGGAAGCCGGAGAAGATCTGCCGCCGGACCGGGTAGTCCCAGTTGCGGAACGTGCCCCGGCAGGCCACCGGGTCCACGGCGAACGAGCCGCCGCGCAGCACCTTGTGCTCCGGCCCGAAGAACACCTGCGAGTACTCCTTGTACGGGAACGCGGTGAACCCCGGGTACGGCAGGAAGTCGCTCGCCGTCCACTCCCACACGTCGCCGATCAACTGCCGGACGCCGAGCGGTGACTCACCCTCCGGGTAGCTGCCCGCCGGGGCGGGGCGCAGGTGCCGCTGGCCCAGGTTGGCGTGGATTGGCGCCGGGTCGGCGTCGCCCCACGGGTAGCGCCGGGAGCGCCCGGTGGCGGGGTCGTGCCGGGCGGCCTTCTCCCACTCGGCCTCGGTGGGCAGCCGGCGCCCGGCCCAGCGGGCGTAGGCGTCCGCCTCGTACCAGCACACGTGCAGCACCGGCTCGTCGGGCGGGACGACCTCGGTGACGCCGAACCGGCGCCGCAGCCACTGGCCGCCGTCGCGGTGCCAGAACAGCGGTGCGCCGATGCCGCTTCCCCGTACGTGCGCCCAGCCCTCCGGTGTCCACCAGCGCTCGGTGTCGTAGCCGCCGTCCTCGATGAACGCCTGGTACGCGGCGTTCGTCACCGGTGTGGTGTCGATGCGGAAGGGTGCCACCTCGACGCGGTGCGCGGGGCGTTCGTTGTCCAGTGCCCACGGCTCGGTGGAGGTGCCCATGGTGAACGGGCCGCCGGGGACGAGGACTTCGGCCGGTCCGGTGAACGGTGCGGCCGGTTCCGGGTCGGGGGCGGTCAGGGCCTGCGGACCCCTGCGCAGCTGATGGGTGATCAGCATGGTCTCGTCGTGCTGCTGTTCGTGCTGGGCGATCATGCCGAAGGCGAAACCCGCCTCGGTCAGCCGGGTGCCGTGCAGCGCGGTGCTCTCCAGCAGGTCCAGGACCCGGCCGCGTACCGCGGCCGCGTACGCGCGGGCCTCGGCGGGCGGCAGCAGCGGCAGTGAGGGCCGTTCGGCGCGCGGGTGCTCGAAGGCGTCGTACAGGCCGTCGATCTCGGGCCGCATCGGTTCCCTGCCGCCGACCGTCCGCAGCAGCCACAGCTCTTCCTGGTTGCCGATGTGGGCGAGGTCCCACACCAGCGGGGACATCAGCGGCGAGTGCTGGGCGGTGAGGTCCGGGTCGTCGACGCAGCCGGTCAGCAGGGCCGTCCGGGCGCGCGCGCGGGTCAGCGAGGCCAGCGCGCGCTCGCGGACGGCTTCCCGACCGCTCGCGTGCGCGCTCTCGTGCTCGGTCTCGGGGGCGGTCATGTGCGGATGTCCTTCCCGTGGGTGCGAGGAGCCGTGCCGCGCAGGCGGTCCAGCAGGTCGTCGGCGGGGCAGCGGCCCCGGACCACGTAGCGGTCGAAGTACGCCGCGACGGCGTCCGTGACCTCGGTCGTGGCGCCGAGCCGGGGGAGCGCCTCGAGCGCCGTCGCGAAACAGGAGACGGCGGCCTCCCGCAGTTCGGCGTCGGCCGGCCCGTACCGGGCCGCGTCCGTCCACAGCGGGTTGTGCGGCGCGGGCAGCCCCAGCGCCCGTTCGGCCAGGGGCTTCACGGTGCGGTACGCGGTCTCGGCGGCCTCCGGGTCGTCGAAGAGCGCGGCCGTCACCGCGAGCGGCACGATCCACCCGTCGTCGCCGGGTTGCGCGTCGATCATGCGCAACTCCAGGTGCCCGCGCGGCCTGACCGGCGGGAACAGCGTCGTGAGGTGGTAGTCGAGGTCCGCGCGGGTCGGCGGCCGGGGCCGCGCCCCGCGGATCCAGTCACGGAAGGTGAGCCCGTCGGGCACCTCCCAGGGCGCGTCGTCGCGCCGTACGCACATCACGGGCGCGTCGAGCACGTGCCGGGCCCAGGCGGCGCGCGGTTCACCGGCCGGCGGGGGCGCGCCCGCGCGGCCCGCGCCGATCTGCATCCACAGCAGCTGCCGGGTGGACCGCCAGCCCGTCGGCTGCCCTTGCACCAGCGGGGAGTTGGCGAATACGGCCACCAGGACCGCGCCCAGCTGGTGGGCCAGCCACCAGCGCCGCCCGTGGCCCAGCGGGCCCGGCTCCTCGTAGCCGGCGTCGACGCACACCTGTACCGAGGCCGAGGCGCACATCATGTGGCGGCCGGCCGCGCCGGTGCGGTCGAGGCAGGTCTCCATGGCGTCGTAGCGGGGCCGGCGCAGGAATCTGCGGGGCTCGTGCCAGGGATCGTGGCCGGCGCCGACGAGGCCGAGACCGTCCTCGGCCAGGACCGCGCGGACGGCGTCGAGGTCGGCTGAGACGGTGCCTATGCACTCCATGAGGGAGGAGGCGGGCGGCGAGCTGAGTTCCAGCTGGCCGCCGGGTTCGACGGTGAGCGCCGACCCCAGGGGAACGGTGCGCAGTGCGGCGTAGGCCGCTTTGAGCCGTTCGGGTGTCACGGGGAGCCGCGGCTGCCGCAGCTCGTGGACGAGCCATTCCACTTCGACCCCGAGCGTGCGGGGTGGTCCGGTCTTGAAGCAGATGCCCCTGACCAGGGCTTCCACCTCGGGTTCGGTGACGGCTGTGCGGTGCTCCGTACAGTCGCCGCCTTCATGTTCCGCATCGGACATGTCGGGATCCTCCTGAGATTCCACCATGCCACCGGCCCGGCCGGGGTGGGCCGGGACGGCATCGTCCGTCCCACCCAAGACCTTCCCGCCGATTCGCACAAGGGTGCAAATCGGGACAAGTGAATATGGGAACCTCTCTTTCCGCGGCTGGGAAACTCTGTTGCACCGCAGGACCAGCATCGCTCACGATGCGTTCATGGGCACGACGGGGGCCGCACGGGTCGCGGTCATGGCACCGACGGGGGTGGTGCCATGAGCGCGGGCCTGCGCGGCATCGCGCGCGAGACCGAGAGAATCGTGGCGGCGGGCTCGTACCGCACGCCCGGCGGTCGTGAGGTCGCGCTCGCGGCGGCGATCGAGGCCGCCCGCGCCGGTACGCGCACGTACGGCCCCGACCCGGTGCCGGTGCCGCCGGCCCCCGCGGCCGGCACGGTCTTCGAGGTCACCGGCGAGAGCAGCCTGGAGGCCGCCCGCCGCCTCGCGGAACCGGTCGCCGTCCTGAACTTCGCCTGGGCCCGCAATCCCGGCGGCGGTTACCTGCGCGGCGCACAGGCCCAGGAAGAGGCCCTGTGCCGCGCCTCCGCGCTGTACACGTGCCTGCTGCGGGCCCCGGAGTACTACGACCACCATCGCGCCCACCGCGACCCGTTCTACACGGACCGGGTCATCCACGCACCCGCCGTGCCCGTCTTCCGCGACGACCGGGGCCGGCTGCTGGACGAGCCGTTCGCGGCGGGATTCCTCACCTCGCCGGCCCCGAACGCCTCGGTCGTCCGGCGTACGGCCCCCGAGCGCGTGGCCGAGCTGCCGTCCGCCCTGGCGGCACGCGCCGAGCGGGTGCTGGAGACCGCCGCGGCGCACCGGTACCGGCGGCTGGTGCTGGGCGCCTGGGGCTGCGGAGTCTTCGGGAACGACCCCGCGCAGGTCGCGGCCGCCTTCCACGTACTGCTCGGCCCCGGCGGCCGGTTCGCGGGGAGCTTCGAGCACGTCGTGTTCGGGATCCTGGACCGGACACCGGGAGCCGCGGTGCGGGAGGCCTTCGCACGGGCCTTCCCGGAGCGTCAGCTCCAGCCGTAGCGCTCGTGCAGCCGCTGCCTCACCAGGTTGAACCGGCCGCGGTCCAGCGCGCACGCCTCCCGGCGCATGCCCTCCTCGTGGAGCCGCAGGACGCGGTCCACGTCGACCCAGGAGTCGCGGCCCGAGCGGTCCCAGGGCCCGCTGCCGATCGCCACCCACCGGGACGAGTCCCGGCTCCACCGGAGCGGCTTCGCCGCACCCCCTGTCGCGCCGTCGTGCCGCTTGCTGGACAGCTGCACGGCGAGGAACGTGCCCGCGGCCTCCCGGGCCACCACCAGCACCGGGCGGTCCTTGCCCCGCCCGTCGTTCTCCTCGAAGGGCACCCAGGTCCACACGATCTCCCCGGGATCCGGGTCGCCGTCGTGCGCGGGGGAGTACTCGGTACGCACCGGGCCCACCTCGCGGGGGTCGGCCTCGGTGGTGGCGTGAGGGCCGTAACGGCCGGGGACGGATTCATCGGTGAAGGCTGTCACGCGTGGCACCTTACGGGGCGTCGGACACGGCGTGTCCACCGGTCCGGCGCGGACCGGCATCCGCCGGGCGGAAGGGACGCCCGGACGCGGTGGCGTGCCGCGCGGGCCGGCCCGATCGGCACGGCGACGGCGACGACCGCCGTGGGACGGTGTACGGGCGGCGTACGGGCCGGGCCGCGTCACACCGTAGGCGCGTCCATGAGTTCGTGCTCCGGCGGCCACAGCTCGTACCACCTGAGCTCGGCCTCCAGCTGGGCGGCGAGGGAGAGCAGCAGCGGCTCGCTGTTGGCCGGGCCGAGCAGCTGGGCGCCCACCGGCAGGCCGCCGTCGACGAAGCCGGCCGGGACGTTGACACCGGGCCAGCCCAGCACGTTCCACGGCCAGGCGTAGGGACAGGCGGCGATCATGGCGCGGTCGGTGGCCAGGCCGCCGAGGTCGTGGAAGGCGCCGATCCGGGGCGGCGGAGCGGCCGTCGTCGGTGCGAGGACCACGTCGTACGACTGGAAGAACCCGCCGATCCTGCGGTGCATGACCGCCTCGGCGCGCCGGGCCGCCCGCAGCGGGGCCCCGCCGAGGAGTCGGCCCAGACGGGCGGCGCCGTGGGTGCGCCGGTCGAGCAGCGTGGGCTCGGGCGCCTCCCGGACCCGTTCGGCGATGCCGGCCGTGGCACGCGGTACGAAGGTCAGCCCGATCTGCCCGTACGGCGGGTCGGCCTCCTCTACGGTGTGCCCCAACGCGGCCAGTTTCTCCGCGAGTTCGACGACCCGGGTCCGCACCTCGGGCCGGAGCCGGGCGGGCACGGCGGTGAACGGCGGTCTGAGGGAGAGCGCGACGCGCAGTCGGCCGGGGTCGCGCCCGACCGCGGCGACGGCGTCGACGGCCGGCGGGCGGTGCGGGTCGAGCGCGTGATTGCCGCTCGCCGCGTCCAGCAGCAGGGCCGCGTCGGCGACCGTACGGGCCAGCGTGCCGTTGACGGTGATGCCCTGGAAGGACTCGCCGCGCGGCCAGGTGGAGACGCGGCCGCGCTGCGGCTTGACGCCGATCAGGTGGGTCCAGGAGGCGGGGATCCGCACCGACCCGGCGCCGTCGGAGCCGAGCGCGGCCGGCACCACCCCGGCCGCGACGGCGGCGGCCGAGCCCCCGGAGGAGCCGCCCGGCGTGTGTTCCGGGTGCCAGGGGTTGCGGGTCTCGCCGAACGCGGGTCCCTCCGTGAACGGCCACTGCCCGAACTCGCAGGTGTTGGTCTTGCCGATGATCACCGCCCCGGCCGCGCGCAGCCTCCGTACCGCCTCGCCGTCCTCGGGCACCGGCGGGAAGGTGCCCCGGCAGCCGAACGCGGTCGGTTCGCCCGCCACGTCCATGTCGTCCTTCACCGCGACGGGCACCCCGAGCAGCGGCCGCCGGACTCCGGTGGCCAGTTCCCGGTCGGCGGCGTCCGCCTCGGCTAGCGCGGCCTCCGTCCGGACGATCCGGAAGGCGTTGAGCGAACCCTGGGTGGCCTCGATCCGCGCCAGGGCCGCCTCGACCAGGGCGCGGGAGGTCACCTCCCCCTCGGCCAGCGCGCGAGCGGAATCCGCGAGGCCTGCGGCACGGTCGAGCGTCATGGTGGGCCACCTCCGGTAGCACGTCGTCTACCGAACGGTAACGTCCGAAGGGCGTGACGGACAGCTTTTCCACAGGTGGCATCCAGCCACGTCGGAACCATTGACGTGCACCTGTCTCACCTCTACCTTCTGACCGACTTTTCGAACTCTGTTCGAAAAGTCGAACCACTCTTCGAGTTCCTTTAGGGAGAGCCGCCCGTGACCACCACACCCCCCGCCCCGTCCCGCCGCAGCCTGCTGCGCGCCCTGGCCGCCCTGCCCGCCTCGGCGGTCGCGCTGGGCGGGTTCCCCGGCCTGCTCGGCACGGCCGCGGCCGCCGTGCCCGCGAGCGGCTCCGCCACCCGCTACACCATCGTTCCGTTCCTCGACAGCGACGACGGCACGGTCAACGTCTACCAGTCGGACGACGCCACCGACTTCCGCCTCGTGCAGGCCTCCGCGTACACCCCACCGGCGAACCGCATCCGGGACGCCAGCCTCTTCCGGCACACGGACGGCTACTACTACCTCACCTACACCACCCACACCTGGCAGGACGTCAGCACCACCATCGGCTTCGCCCGCAGCTCCGACCGGGTGACCTGGACGTTCCTGTACGACTACGCCGTCCCGTTGGCGAACCTGTCCCGGGCGTGGGCCCCCGAGTGGTTCGTGGACGCGGACGGCAGCGTCAACGTCATCGTGTCGTGCTCGACCACCGACGACGAGTGGATCTTCACGCCGTACCTGCTGACGGCCACCGACGCGGCCCTGACGGCATGGAGCTCTCCGGTCGCCCTCGCCGGCCTCGGCAGCAACCACATCGACACGTTCGTGGTGCGGACCGGCTCGACGTACCACGCCTTCACCAAGAACGAGACGGCGAAGTACATCGAGTACGCCACCGCCTCGAAGCTGACCGGCCCCTACACGATCTCCCGGACCGGTGACTGGGCGGGCTGGGGCAGCTACCGCGAGGGGCCCGCGCTGGTGCAGCTGGACAACGGCGCCTGGCGGATCTTCTTCGACGGTTACGGCGACGGCAACTACTACTACAGCGACAGCTACGACACCTTCGCCACGTGGAGTGCGCCGAAGGCGCTGCCCGGCATCTCGGGCACCGCCCGCCACTTCACGGTCATCAAGGAGACGGTGTCCGGCGGCGCGAGCCTCACCCGGAACGCCACCGGCTCGTTCCGGTCCGCCAACTACCCGACCCGGTACTGGGAGGAGCGGTCCGCGCTGCTCGACCTGCCGGTGGTGACCGCCTCCAGCGCCACCGCCGACAAGCAGGCCGCCACGTTCACCGTGGTCGCCGGCCTGGCGGACGCCGGCGGCTACTCGTTCCGCGACGCGTCGGGCAACTACCTGCGGCACTACGGCTTCCGGGGCCGCTTCGACGCGAGCGACGGGACGACGGCGTTCGCGAAGGACGCCACGTTCATCGCACGGGCGGGCTCGGCCACCGGCTCGGTGCGCTTCGAGTCGTACAACTACCCCGGCTACTACCTGCGCCACTACGACTACCAGCTGCGCGTCGACCGGTCCGACGGCACGGACCTGTTCCGGCAGGACAGTTCGTTCGTGCCGGTGGCGCCCTGGGCCTGAGCCGGCCCCTTGCTCACCGAACGCACTCCGCGGGGACGTCCACCGGTTCGCTCGGCCACGGCCGTGCGCGGGGCTTCGCGCTGCCGGACTGAACGGTCAGGGCCGGGCCGGCCGGATCTGCATGCCGGGGCGGCGCCGGTGGACGGTCAGGTACGACATGCCCGCCTCGCCGGCGACCAGGCCCCGGGTGCTGCCGTGCGGCAGCCAGGCCACGCTTCCCGTGCCCAGGGTCTGCGTGCCCCGGGTGGAGATCAGCGTGCCCTCGCCGGCCACGATCAGCAGCAGGACGTCGAGATCCGGCTCGGTGTGCGGGGCGACACGCCGCGCGGGCGGGAGGAGGACGACGTTGGCGTCGAGCTGCCGTCCGGGTTCGGCCAGCCGCCACAGCGCGCCGGCCGTTTCGTCGTCGGGCGGGGTGAGCGATCCGGTGTCGCACAGGACCCGGGGGGCCGGGTCCGGTGCGGGCGGACGGGGGTGGTCGCCGTCGTCATGTGTCACGCCCATAAATTAGCATCTAGCATGCATATTTCAGTGGGTGCTGGTGCGACATGAGAGGAGCGGTGACATGACGACCGGGTCGGCCGCGGTAGCCACAGGGGTCACGTTCGTCTGGCTCGGGATGGTGCTCGCCATCTCCTTCCTGGAGGCGCCGCTCAAGTTCCGGGCCCCAGGGGTGACCGTGCGCATCGGGCTCGGCATCGGCCGTCTCGTCTTCCGGGCCCTCAACGGCGTCGAGGCGGTGCTGGCGGCGGCCGTGGTCACGGCCGTGGCGGTCGGCGGTCCGCCCGCCCCCGTGGCCGTCCTGACCGGGCTGGCGGCGGGCCTGCTGACGGTGCAGGTCGCCGCGGTGCGCCCGGTGCTCAACCGCCGCTCCGACCGGGTCCTGGCGGGGGACGAGTCCGGGCGTTCCCGCGCCCACCTGTGGTACGTGGCCTGCGAGGCGGCCAAGGCGGTCGTCCTGCTGGCGCTGGGCGTCACCGTGCTGACGACGATCACCTGACCGGGCATGTCCTGGGCCGGCCGGGTTACTACGGGGGTATGGCACCGACATCGCGATCCAACCGGCAGGACGAGCCCGCACAACCGACCGAACCATCTTGGAGGGCGGTGCTGAAGGGCACGGTCAAGGAGTTCCAGAACGACGAACTCGCCGACCGGGCCGCGGCACTGACGTACTACGGGGTGCTGTCGATGTTCCCGGCGCTGCTGGTGCTGGTCTCCCTGCTGGGCATCGCCGGGGAGTCGGCGGCCCAGGAGGTCCTGGACAACATCAGGCAGCTGGCCCCGGGATCCGCCCGGGACATCATCGGCGACGCGGTGCGGCAGTTGCAGGGCCGGGGCGGCATCGGGTCGGTCATGGCCGTCGTCGGTATCCTGCTGGCCGTCTGGTCCGCCTCCGGTTACATCGGGGCGTTCATCCGCTCGGCCAACGCCGTGTACGACATGCCCGAGGGCCGCCCGGTGTGGAAGATCCTGCCCGTGCGGGTCGGCGTCACGGTCGTGCTGCTGGTGCTCGCGGTGATCAGCGCGCTGATCGTGGTGTTCACCGGCGGTGTCGCCCGGCAGGCCGGCGGGGCGCTGGGTATCGGTGCCCAGGCCCTGACGGCGTGGTCGATCGCGAAGTGGCCGGTGCTGGTCGTCCTGGTCACGATCATGATCGCGCTGTTGTACTGGGCGGCCCCCAACGTGAAGGGCCGCGGGTTCAGGTGGATCACGCCGGGCAGCGTGCTGGCCCTGGCCGTCTGGATGATCGCCTCGGCCGGCTTCGCCTTCTACGTGTCGAACTTCGCCACGTACAACAAGACCTACGGCACGCTCGCCGGTGTGATCGTCTTCCTGGTGTGGCTGTGGATCAGCAACATCGCGATCCTGTTCGGCCTCGAGTTCGACGCCGAACTGGCCCGCCGTCGCGCCGTCGCCGATGGGCTGCCCGAGGACGCGGAACCCTATCTGCCGCCCCGCGACACCCGTGCCATGACCGGGGAGGAGCAACGCCAGGTGGAGGAGGTCGAGGAGCGCGTGGCGCAGGAGGCCCGGCACCCTGCGGAGTGAGGGCGGGCGTTCACGGTTCGCGGTGTTCGGGGAGCCGTTGGGGTGGTCCCCGGGCCTCCCGAGGCGTTCCGCGTGTCGACCCCGAGGCGCCGGGTACCAGGTGCGCAATGTGGCCCAGCCGGTCATCGGACGCGCCTTCCACGTCTACCACCTGCGCGAACGGGAGCCGGTGGCGGCGGTGACGGGGGACGGGACATCGCACGGCTGACGCGGGTGTGGCCGACGACACGTCAACGGCCCGGGCCGGGCGGGGCTACCGTTTTCCGTAGTCCCCCTTTCCCGGCAGCCCGGACGGCCCCGAGTGCTCGCAGACCTCTCCCCGCTGATAGCGGCGACCTCCCAATGGCTGACCCGCGCCTACCCGTCCAGCGGCGGGGCGCTCGCCTCCGTCCTGTGCGAGGTGCAGGCGCGGCAGGCCGTGACGGTCGCCGCCTGGCTGCGGTACCCCACCGCGATGGACGCCGCCCTGGTCGGCATGGCGGGCCCCGGCGGCTCCGCCGCGCTGGACTGGATCACCGGAGTGACGGTCAGCGAGGACGACGAGCCGGAGACCTGGGCGTGGCGCACCTGGGTGGACGAGGTCGTCGCCAGCTGGGCGGCCGTCCTGCTCACCGACCCGGAGCTGGCCGCCCTGGCGGTGGCCGCCCTCGCGGACGGCGAGCACACCGTCGGCACACCGGTCGAGTTCCGGCGCCTGACCGAGCCGGACGAGGCCGACCGCCGGGCGGCGGCGCTTCTGCGCCACCCCGACCTCCTCGCCCCGGTCGCGCGGCTCCACCACACCCAGCTCCTGGCCCGCCTCGGCCCGGGCCGGGCCCTGGCGGCCTGAGAAACGCCACGCGCCGCCCGCCGTCGCGGCCGGCGTGCCAGCCCCTGCCCGCGTCGGCGCACCCCGCCGCGGTCCGCCCCCCGACTGCCTCCGCCCCGGCGGGGCTGCGCGGTGCGGTACGAGTCAGCGGGGTGCGCGCCCCCGGGCCTGCGGCCTCCGGCCTTGTGCGGGTCTGCGGTTCCCGGCCCTGTGCGGGTCTGCGGTTCCCGGCCCTGTGGAAGACCGGCGGAAACCAAGGAAGCCGGCCGCACTGCACGGCCGCCCCACCGAGTCGGTCACGGCGCCGACCATGGTGGCAGACCGGTCGGCCGGGCCGGGGTCACTCCCCGCCGGCGGGGGCCGCGCGCGACCTCAACGCGCCGACGCGCCATCGGGTCTGCCCCGCAGAGTGCGTTCGCTCACAGGACGCATCCGCCATGCCGGCTTCGACAGGTGAAGCCGACTGCCCCGCACACCCGGACATACTCATGCAAAAGGGCCCGTCGCCATCGCGACGGGCCCGCCCGTGTACCTGCCGGCAGCCCGGCCGGACGCGTCAGCCCGTCTTGCCGCGCCCGGAGAGCGCGTCCCGCAGCCGGTCGACCAGCCCGACGCCCGGAGCCAGCATCTTGTGGGCCGGCGGCTTGTCCGGGGCGGCCGGGTGGGGCCGGGTCGGTGCCGTCTTCTTCGCCTGGCGGACCTTGTCCCCGAGCTCGTTCAGCGCGTCCGCGGGACACGCCGCGCGCAGCCGCGGGAAGAGGTTCTGCTCCTCGTCGCTGACGTGCGTCCGGATCCCGCTCATCAGCGCCGTCATCAGCCGGTCGAACTCGGGGTCGTCCGCCTCGCGGCTCTCCAGGTCCTTCATGAGCTGCTCGGCCTTGGCGTGGTCCTCGAGCTCCTTGTCGGCCAGCGCCCCGCCGCCCTCCACGTGCTCCCGCACGGCCGGGTACAGATAGGCCTCCTCGGCCACCGAGTGCCGGACCAGCTCCATCGTGGCCTGGTCGGCGTAAATCTTGCGCTTCCTGTCACCGGACGGCAGCGCCTCGATCTTGCCGAAGAGGTTTTCGACCTCCCGGTGATCGGTCACCAGTTCGTCGATGACGTTCCCACCGTGTCCCATTGTCCTACCTCCAGCCTGAGCACGACGGCTCCGGTCGGATCCGCCACGGAGCCCGAGTGCCCGGCGACGGTGGACTCACACGAATCGCGCGTGCAGGGCGGTTCTCGCACACTGGTCATCAACGTGTGAAAACTACTGAGACGGGGACCCCGTCCCAGTGCCGTCGGGACCACGGCGGACGCAAGAGCGGCCCGCTCGTGCACCCGCAACGCGAGGACTACTGGGGCAACGTCAACCCGGTCGGCCCGCGCAGTGTGTACGACGAGTCGAAGCGGTTCGCGGAGGCCCTGGTCACCGCCCATGTGCGCACCAACGACGCCGACGCCGGGATCGTCCGCCTGTTCGCGCCGCCGTGCGGCCCCTCACCTCCTTCGACAAGGAGTTCCGGATGACCCAGACCCAGCGTCCGTCCCCCTCCCCGCCGGATCTGCGGATCGGCCTGCTCGGCTCGTACGGCGGGCGCAACATCGGCGACGAGGCGATCCTCACCTGCGTGCTCGGCTGCCTGCGCGCGCACCGGCCCGGCGCCCGCCTGGTCGTCTTCAGCCGGCACGCCGACCACACCCGGCTCCACCAGCCGCGGGCCGACGAGGTGGTCGCCTGGGAGGGGGTCCCGCAAAGACCCGTGCTCGACGCCCTGGCGAGCCTGGACCTGCTGGTGCTCGGCGGCGGCGGAATCCTGTACGACGGGGAGGCGCGCCGCTATCTGCGGCTGGTCCGCGCGGCCCAGGACCGGGGTGTGCGCACCTTCGCCTACGCCGTCGGCGCGGGCCCGCTGCGCGAGCCGGAGGACCGGGAGGCGGTACGCACCGTCCTGCCCGCGATGGACGACGTCGTGGTCCGCGACGAGGAGTCCCGGCTGGTGCTGGAGGAGGTCGGCGTCGATCGCGAGCTCACCGTCACCGCCGACCCGGCACTGCTGCTGCCGCCGGAGCCGTTCACCGAGAAGATGATGCGCGAGGAGGGCCTCCCCGTCGGCGGCCGCCTCATCGGGATGTCCGTACGGGAACCGGGCCGGGCGGCGGAGAACCTCGACGAGGCCAGCTACCACGCGCTCCTCGCCGACGTGGCCGACTTCCTGACCCGGCGGCTGGACGCGCACGTGGTCTTCGTGCCGATGGAACGCCAGGACGTCCACCACGCGCACGGCGTGCTGTCCCGGATGAGCGCTCCGGACCTCGGCCGCATCCTCCACAACCCCTACAGTCCGGGCCAGGTGCTGGGCTTCATGCGCCACCTCGACCTGGTCGTCGGCATGCGCCTGCACTTCGTGATCTTCGCGGCGGTCACCGGCCTGCCCTTCCTGCCGCTGCCCTACGCGGGCAAGGTCTTCGACTTCGCCCGCCGCACCGGCGCGCCGGCGCTGGTCGGCGTGGCCCGGGAACAGGCCGGACTGCTGCTCGCCGAGGTGGACCGGCTCTGGGACGAGTTCCCGCGGCGCCGCGGGGACCTGGCCGCCCGCGTGACCGTGCTGCGGGCACTGGCCGGGGAGACCTGCGTCCGCTGCGGCGACCTCCTCGACTCCCTCGACGGCGGCCCACGGGACACCGCGCGGTCCCGGGAGGCCGGCCCGTGCCTGTTCACCCCGGGTGCACCGGCCCGGGCCGGCGGGAGATGAGAGCGATGCCCCTCCTGGAAGAACCGCGCCACTCCCGGACCGTCACCCTCCCGCCGCGCCCGGCCCGGCACGGCGGCCGGGCGGACGTCCTGGTGGTCGGCGGCGGTCCGGCCGGCACCGCCGCGGCGTACGCGGCCGCCGACGCCGGCGCCGACGTCGTGCTCGTGGAGCGCTACGGCTTCCTCGGCGGCAACGCCACGGTGGCCCTCGTGATGCCGCTGATGTCCTTCCACAACGAACACAAGCAGGCCGTGTTCGGCGACCCGTGGGAGCAGGGCGACCGGCTGCTGCCCGGTGACCACGGGGAGGGCGAGGCGGTGGTCGCCGGTTTCCTGTGGCGGCTGCTGGAGCGGCTCGGCGAACGCGACGGCTGCGTCCCGCCGTCGCTGGAGACCGGCTACACCGTGCCGTTCGATCCCGAGGTCTTCAAACTCGTCCTGCTGGACCTGCTCGACGGGGCGGGCGTGCGCCTGCTGCTGCACGCCTTCGCCTCCACCGCGCTGCCCCTGGACGACGGCTGGCGGGTGGCGTTCGAGACCAAGTCGGGCCCGGTGGTGATCGACGCCGGGGTCGTGGTCGACGCGACCGGTGACGGTGACGTGGCCACCGCCTGCGGAGCGCCCTCGGAGATCGGGCGTCCCGAGGACGGTCTCGTGCAGCCGATGACGCTGATGTTCCGGGTCGCCGACTTCGCGCGGCCGGCTTTCGCCGAGTACGTGCGCGCCCACCCCGACCAGTGGCGCGGTGTGCACGGGCTGTGGGACCTGGTCGAGGAGGCCACGGCGGCGGGCGAACTGCGCCTGCCGCGCGAGGACATCCTGTTCTTCGGCACCCCGCACCCGGGCGAGGTCGCCGTCAACAGCACCCGGGTCACCGGAGCGCTGGGCATCGACGTCTGGGACCTGACCCGGGCCGAGTACGTCGCTCGCCACCAGATGGCCCAGATCGACCGGTTCCTGCGCGCCCGTGTGCCCGGCTTCGAGAACGCCTACGCGGTGCAGAGCGGCACCCAGATCGGCGTCCGGGAGACCCGCCGCATCCTCGGCGACCACCAGCTGACCGGCCACGACATCCTGCAGGCCCGGGCGTTCCCGGACGTCGTCGCGCACGGCGCGTACCCGATCGACATCCACAACCCGCAGGGCACCGGTACCGTCATCAAACGCGTGCCCCGCGGGCGTTTCTACGACATCCCGCTGCGTGCCCTGCTGCCGCGCGGCGTCGAACGGCTGCTGGTCGCCGGCCGCTGCATCTCCGGCACCCACGTGGCGCACTCCTCGTACCGCGTGATGCCCATCGCGATGGCCACCGGCCAGGCCGCGGGCGTCTGCGCCGCGCTCGCCGTCCGCCTGGGCCGGCGCCCCCGCGAGGTGCCCCACCGGGTCGTCCAGCAGGAACTCCTGCGCCAAGGGGCCCGCCTGCGCTGCGACGCCGCCGACCTCGCGCCGGCGCCTCAGTGACCGGCCACGACGCCCGCCGGTGACGGCTCCGGTACGGGGCCCGGCTCGGGCGGACGCGGACCGGGCGGCGCAGTGGGCGACGGGCCGGGCGGCGGCTCGGGGACCGGCTCCGGCAGCGGGGGACCGGGAGCCGGACCGGGGTGGCCCGGGCCCGGCGCGGGCGGTGTGGGCTCCGGCGGGACGGGGATGGGTGGCTGGACCACGTCGGCCTGCTTCGTTTCGCCTCCGTCGTACGGAGTGCTGTGTGTTCCCCGTATCGCAGACGTCACGCCCCGCGACGCGGTACCACGCATGCGGAGCAGGAGCAGGGCGGCGTCGTCGTGCGGCCGCCCGCCCACATCGGTCAGCAGTTCGTCATGGAGCGCGTCGAGGACGCGGGCCGGTTCGCCGCACACATGGCGGACCAGTCCCTCGGCGAGCGGACGGGACCTGCCCGGAGAGGGCACGCGGCCCGAGGGGCGGGACCGGATCGGCCGGCTCCACCGCCCCGACGCCGGTGCACCCGCGTACCCGAGGCCGGCAAGGTCCGCCTGCCGCCGGCCCGTGGCCGGCCCTCACCGGTGAGACGGTGCGGACGCGGCGGCCGCCGGCGGCCGCGGAGGAACGGGCGGTCGCCGGGTCCGCCGTGACCGGACTCGCTCAGGTCCGATCCCCCCGGCCGCCCGCCGCCACGACCAGTTCGGCCCACCGGGTGATCCCGCCGGAATGGACGCGTACGCCGTGCCGGGTGGCCAGCGCGTGGACGATCTGCACGCCCCGGCCGTGCTCGTCCGGGTCGACATCCGCCGACCGCTGCCCCACCACGGGCGCCGGTCCCGCGTCGGTGACCTCCACCCGCAGGGTGCCGGCCCCCCCGGCCCGGACCCAGGACAGGCGCAGCTGGGCGGGGGGAAGGGCGTGCACGAGCGCGTTGGTGAGCAGCTCGGACACCACGAGCAGGGAGTCCTCGACGATCTCCGGGCAGACGTTCCAGTCGGCGAGGACCGCCCCGACCCGCCGGCGCACGGCGGTCACGGCACCGCTGACCGGCGGCAGCGGACAGACGTGCGTCTCCGCGTCCGCGTCCCGATACCCCGGATCGAGCTCGAGCTGTACCGACATCCTTGTCTCCTCCGGTGAGCCGGCTGTGCGCCTGATCCCAGCGCGCTGTGCCGGGCCTCGTAGCAAGGTAGGAAGCCGGACGTACGCGGTCAATGAACGGCGGTCGGCATTGCCGAACGCTCGGCGGGGCCGCGTCCCCACACCTTCCACCTGCACGTAAGGCGGACCGCTCACGGCGGTACTAGGCTCGATCCATGACCGGCCCGGTCCAGTCCATCGAACGGGCGGCTGCGATCCTGCGTCTGCTCGCCGGCGGACCTCGCCGACTCGGACTCGGCGAGGTGGCGGCCTCGCTCGGGCTGGCCAAGGGCACCACGCACGGCATCCTGCGCACACTCCAGCACGTGGACTTCGTGGAGCAGGACGCGGCGACCGGAAAGTACCAGCTCGGAGCCGCCCTGCTGCACCTGGGCACCAGTTACCTCGACGTCAACGAGCTGCGGTCGCGCTCCATCAACTGGGCCGACGCGCTGGCCGCCCGCAGCGGCGAAGCGGTCCGCCTCGGCACCCCGCTGGAGGGCCAGGTCCTCGTCGTCCACCACGTGTTCCGGCCGGACGACTCCCTCCAGACCCTGGACGTGGGCTCGCTGCTGCCGCTGCACGCGTCCTCGCTCGGCAAGGTCCTGCTGGCCTTCGGGACCGCGCCCCTGGAGGAGGCGCTGGAAGCCGGGCTCGAGGCGTACACCCGGCACACCCTCGCCGTCCCGGAGCAGCTGAACCGGGCACTCGCCGAGGTCCGGGAGGTCGGATGGGCCGCCGAGGTCCAGGAGATGAGCATGGGCGAAGCCGGTGTCGCCGCGCCGATCAGGGGGCACGGCGGCCTCGTGGTGGGCGCCATCGGACTGTCCGGCCCGGTCGAGCGGATCTGTGACGGCCAGGGCCGGCCCCGGCCGAACCTGATCACGCTGCTGCGCGAGGCCGCACGGGCGATCTCCAGAGACCTGGGAGCGGCCCGCTGGTGAGGCGTCGCCAGTCCCCGCCGCCGCGACACATCGGAAGGGCAGACCCGATCATGGTTGAACGGTATGTGATGTCCATCGATCAGGGCACCAACTCCACCCGATGCATCCTGTTCGACCACCACGGGCGGCTGGTGGCCGTGGCCCAGCGTGAGCACCGGCAGCACTTCCCCAGGCCCGGATGGGTCGAGCACGACGCCGTCGAGATCTGGCGCAATCTGCTGCGGATCGTGCCCGAGGCCCTGTCCGGTGCCGGCATCGCCGTCCAGGAGGTCGCCGCCATCGGCATCACCAACCAGCGGGAGACGACGGTGCTCTGGGACCGGCGGACGGGCGACCCGCTGGGCCGGGCGATCGTCTGGCAGGACACCCGCACGGCACCGCTCGTCGAGGAGCTCAAGCGCGCACCCGGCGAGGAGTTCTTCATCGAGCGCTGCGGCCTGCCCCCCTCGACCTACTTCTCCGCGCTGCGCGTCCGCTGGCTTTTCGACCAGACCGACGGGCTGGAGCAGCGCGCCAGGGACGGCGAGGTGCTGTTCGGCACGATGGAGAGCTGGCTGCTGTGGAACCTCACCGGGGGCGTGGACGGCGGCCTGCACATCACCGACCCCACCAACGCCAGCCGCACCATGCTGATGAACATCCGCACGCTCACCTGGGACGAGGAACTGCTGGCGTTCTTCGGCGTGCCCCGGCCGATGCTGCCCGAGATCCGGTCCTCGGCCGAGACGTACGGCGAAGCCCGCTCGGTGCTGCCGGGCATCCGGGTCACGGCCGCCCTCGGCGACCAGCAGGCCGCCCTGTTCGGGCAGACCTGCTTCTCCCCGGGCGAGGCGAAGTGCACCTACGGAACGGGCAGCTTCCTGCTCCTCAACACCGGCGCCGACCTCGTACGGTCCCGGCACGGGCTCCTCACGACCGTCGCCTACCAGATCGGCGCTCAGCCTCCGGTCTACGCCCTGGAGGGTTCGATAGCCGTCACCGGCTCGCTGGTCCAGTGGTTCCGGGACCGGCTGGGACTGATCAGCACCGCCCCGGAGATCGAGACCCTCGCGCGCACGGTCGAGGACAACGGCGGCTGCTACATCGTCCCCGCCTTCTCGGGGTTGTTCGCACCCCGCTGGCGCAGCGACGCACGCGGTGTCATCGTCGGGCTCACCTCGTACATCACCAAGGGCCACCTGGCCCGGGCCGTCCTGGAGGCCACCGGCTGGCAGACGCGCGAGGTCGTCGACGCCATGAACGCCGACTCCGCGGTCCCCCTGAGGGAGCTGAAGGTGGACGGCGGCATGACGGCCGACAACCTGCTCATGCAGTTCGTGGCCGACGTGCTCGGCGTGCCCGTGGTGCGGCCCATGGTCGCCGAGACGGTCTCCCTCGGCGCCGCCTACGCCGCGGGCCTGGCCGCCGGTTACTGGCCGGACCTGGAGGTCCTGCGCCGCAACTGGCACCGGGCCGCCCAGTGGCTGCCGAACATGGACCCCGAACGGCGGGAGCGGGAGTACGAGGACTGGCAGCGGGCCGTCGAACGCTCACTGGGGTGGATCAGACCGCCGAAGACCCCGTGAAGCCGGAGTGGAACCGTCGCCCGCCCCGGCCGGGGTGAGCACACCGCGCCGGCCACGAGTAAACGTCTGCTGTGCGGGGTCGGCGGGCGGCGGGTGCGCGGCGCACGGGGTGCCGGTGTGCCGGGCGGGCTGCCGGTGATGTGTCCGTCGGGGGGCTTGACGGAGTGTGGTCGGCTGGGGTTTCTGTCGTGGTGGGCGTGTGTACGTGTGCGGTGCGGTCCTCGGGTGTCGGGTGCGCGGCGCACGGGGTGCCGGGCCGGGCGCCGGTGACGTGCCCGCCGGGGGGTTTGCCGGAAGCGGCCGCATCGCATTCCCGCCGGCGGCCGATGTCATGCCGGGCGGATCGCATTCGGTGCGCTGTGGGACCACAGGGAGTGCACTCGCGGGCAACGACCGGCGCTCCGCCGGAATTACCGTTACCGGCGTCTCGACACATCACCGCATCACCCGAAACACCAGGAGAAACCCATGTCCGACGCCGTCGAGCCGGTCACGCCGGTACTGGAGCCCGCGGCGGCCGCCTTCGCGGAGGCGACCGCCAACCCGCCTTACCTCTTCGACCTCGGTCCGGTGGAGGGCCGCAAGGTGGTCGACGAGGTGCAGTCCGGCGAGATCGACAAGCCCGCCGTCGACGAGGAGTGGATCACCGTCTCCGGTGGCCCGACCGGCAGTGTCCGGGCCCGGATCGTCAGGCCCGCCGGGGCGGAGGGCACCCTGCCGGTGATTCTCTACATCCACGGCGCGGGCTGGGTCTTCGGCAACGCCCACACCCACGACCGCCTGGTGCGCGAACTCGCCGTCGGCGCGGGCGCGGCCGTGGTCTTCCCCGAGTACGACCTCTCGCCCGAGGCCCGCTACCCGGTCGCCATCGAGCAGAACTACGCGGTCGCCCGGTGGGTCGTGCAGGAGGGCGCCTCCAAGGACCTGGACGGCACCCGCCTGGCCGTGGCGGGTGACTCCGTCGGCGGCAACATGTCCGCCGCGCTGACCCTGATGGCCAAGGAGCGCGGCGACGTCCCGCTCGTCCAGCAGGTGCTGTTCTACCCGGTCACCGACGCGGCCTTCGACACCGGCTCCTACCACCAGTTCGCCACCGGCTACTTCCTGCGCCGCGACGCCATGCAGTGGTTCTGGGACCAGTACACCACCGACGAGGACCAGCGCGCCGAGATCACCGCCTCCCCGCTGCGCGCCGGCACCGAGCAGCTCACCGGCCTGCCCCCGGCCCTGGTCATCACCGCCGAGGCCGACGTGCTCCGCGACGAGGGCGAGGCCTACGCCGGCAAGCTGCGCCAGGCCGGGGTCCCGGTCACCGCCGTCCGCGTCCAGGGCGTCATCCACGACTTCGTCATGCTCAACGCCCTGCGCGGCACCTACGGCGCCGAATTCGCCATCAAGCTGGCCGCGGACACCCTGCGCGCCGCCCTGCACACCGCCTGAACCCCAGGAGACCGACTCACATGACCACCTCCACCCCCACCGTCGTCCTGATCCACGGAGCCTTCGCCGACGCCGGCAGCTGGGCCGGGGTCATCGCCGAGCTCCAGGGCCACGGCATCCCGGTGATCGCACCGCCCAACCCGCTGCGCGGGCTCGCCTCGGACGCCGCCTACGTCGCCTCCGTGGCCGCCCAGATCGACGGCCCCGTGGTTCTGGTCGGCCACTCCTACGGCGGTGCCCTCATCACCGTGGCCGGCACCACCGAGAACGTCGTGGGCCTGGTCTACGTGGCCGCCTACGCCCTGGACGAGGGCGAGAGCCTCGGCGAGCTGCAGGGCCGCTTCCCGCTCTCCCCGCTGGTGAGCAACCTCAAGGAGTGGACGTACCCGGTGCCGGGCGGCGAGCAGGCCGTCGAGGTCACCATCGCCGAGGACGCCTTCCCGTCGGTCTTCGCCGCCGACGTGCCCGCGGACGTCACCAAGATCCTCGCCGCGGCCCAGCGTCCGCTGGCGGCCGCCGCCTTCGAGGAGACCGCCACCGCGGCGGCCTGGCAGACCAAGCCCTCCTGGGCGCTGATCGCCGGCGCCGACGAGGCGATCAACCCCGAGGTGGAGCGCTTCGGCGCCAAGCGGGCCGGCGCCACGCTGGTGGAACTCGAGGGCGCCTCCCACGCGGTCGCGGTCTCGCGGCCCAAGGAGGTCGCCGACCTGATCCGCGAGGCGGTCCGCGCGACCGGCTGACCCGCCCGCACCGGTGACCGCGCGGACGCCCCCCGACCGGGTGGGCGCCCGCGCGGCTCCGTGTCCGGGCGGCTCACACACCGCGGACCCGCCGTGTGCGGCCGTCTTAACCCCCGGTGATCCGCGGAGCGACCTTCGTGTAATGAGCCCTCCGTAGCGTCGCCGTGTACGACAGGACGGCTCAGTACACGACAAGGGGGCGCCCGTGGCCGCGCCGGACCCGGGAACCGACGGCATGCCGGAGACGGTGCGGACGGTCTGCTCGTACTGCGGTGTGGGCTGCGGCATGGTCCTCTCCATCGGCACGGGACCGGACGGACGCCGTACGGTCCTGAAGGCGTCCGGCGACAGGGAGCACCCGGCGAACTCCGGCCGGCTGTGCACCAAGGGCGCCACCACGGCCGAGATGCTCTCCGCGCCGGGACGGCTGACCACGGCCCTGGTCCGACCCGGGCGCGGCGACGAACCGGTGCCCGCCCCGCTGGACGCGGCGGTCGCCGAGACGGCGCGGCGGCTGCGGGCGGTCATCGACGAGCACGGGCCCGACGCGGTCGCCCTCTACGTGTCGGGACAGATGAGCCTCGAGGCGCAGTACCTCGCCAACAAGCTGGCCAAGGGATTCATCCGGACCAACCAGATCGAGTCCGACTCCCGGCTGTGCATGGCGAGCGCGGGCACCGGCTACAAGCTGTCGCTCGGCGCGGACGGCCCGCCCGGCTCCTACCAGGACCTCGACCGGGCGGACGTGTCCGCCCGCCTGACCGGCAACCGGCTGCTCAGCCTGCCCGGCGCGGGCAAGGAGGTCCGCCGCTTCACCTTCGACACCCGCGACAGCGAGCGGCCCCTCATCCACGAGGCGGGCGACGCGCTGGCCGTCCGGCCCCGCAACTCCCCGGAGCTGGTGGCGGAGTGGCTGGCCGTCACCGGGCTGGACGCGGACACGGCGGTACGGGTCGACGGCACGGGCGAGATGTCCCTCGGCGACGCCTTCCTGCGCCACCTCGACATCACCCGGCTCGGCCCCGGCCTGCTGCGCTTCGTCGCCGACCGGGCCCGTGACCCGCGCGAGCTGCGCACACTGCTGCGCCCTGACAACAAGGGCGAGCTGGCCAAGTGGTCCTGGGGCCGGCAGGCGGTGGACGTGGTCACCGAGTACGGTGTCCGCGCGGACGCGCAGACCTGGGCCGACGTACTGGGCCGTCTGCAACCCCGCCTGTACTCCATCTCCTCCAGTCCCCTGACCGACCCGCACCTGGTGTCGCTGACGGTGTCCGTGGTCCGGTACGAGAACCTGCGCGGCCGCGCCCGGCAGGGCGTCTGCTCGCCCTTCCTCGCCGACGCCGCGCCGGGCACCCCGGTACCCGTCCACGTCCAGCGCTCACCGCACTTCCGGCCGCCCGCCGACCCCGCCACCCCCATGGTGATGGTCGGCCCCGGCACCGGCGTGGCCCCGTTCCTCGGCTTCCTCCAGGAGCGCAGGGCCCGTGGTCACCGGGCCCCCAACTGGCTGTTCTTCGGCGAACAGCACCGGGCCACCGACTTCTACTACGAGGAGGAGCTGACCGCCCTCCGCGACGGGGGCACCCTCACCCGCCTGGACACCGCCTTCTCCCGCGACCAGCGCGCCAAGGTCTACGTCCAGGACCGGATGCGCGAACACGGCCCCCTGCTGTGGTCCTGGCTCCAGGACGGCGCCCACTTCTACGTCTGCGGCGACGCCTCCCGCATGGCCAAGGACGTCGACCGCGCCCTGAGGGACATCGCCATGACCCACGGCGGCCTGACCGAGGACGACGCGGCGGCCTACGTCAAACAGCTCACCGGCGACAAGCGCTACGTGCGCGACGTCTACTGACTCCCGTCGCGAACCGTGCCCCGCGCCGCATCGCCGCCGACGCGAAGGGGCCGGAGCCCGCCCGCACGGCTCCGGCCCCTTCGGGGTGGGTGGGCGCGATCAGGCGGCCACGCCCACGTTGCCGTGCAGGCGCGCGACGACCTCGGTCAGCTGGGCGGCGACCTCGGCGTCGTCGGCCGGGTGGGTCTCGGCGAAGCGGGTCACGGAACCGGGGATGGAGAGCTTGATGTCCTCGATCACCTTGCCGCCGGCGATGCCCACGGCCTTGCGGGCCTCGTCCTGCGCCCACACGCCGCCGTACTGGCCGAAGGCGGTGCCGACCACGGCGACGGGCTTGCCGCCGAAGGCGCCGGCGCCGTACGGGCGGGACAGCCAGTCGATGGCGTTCTTCAGGACGGCCGGGATGGTGCCGTTGTACTCGGGCGAGAAGAGCAGGAAGGCGTCGGCGGAGCCGGCGGCCTCGCGCAGCTTCGCGGCGGCGGCCGGGACGCTGCCCTCGACGTCGATGTCCTCGTTGTAGAAGGGGATGTCGGCCAGGCCCTCGAACAGGTCGACCTCGGCACCCTCCGGAGCGAGCTTGACGGCCGCCTCGGCGAGCTGACGGTTGTGCGAACCGGCGCGGAGGCTGCCGACGAGCGCAAGGATGCGAACAGACATGGGGGTTCTCCAAGGGGCTGAAACATCGTCGTGAAGATTCGGACCGGAGTCCGGTTCATTTCCTAGCATCATAAGCGGACCACGGTCCAGTTTTGTTCCGGATGCTTTACGCTGTCTTCATGTCCAGCGTCCTGCCGCCTTTCCCGAACCCCGAGGAGCCTCTGGACACCCCCCAGCTGCTCGAGGTCGTCCCGGCCCCCGACGAGCCGTGCCTGCGCGCCGACGCCGCCCGCAACCGGGCCAAGCTGCTCCAGGCCGCGGCCCGGCTGATCGCGGAGCACGGGGTGGCCGGGGTGACGATGGAGGCGGTGGCCGCGGCGGCCCGGGTGGGCAAGGGAACCGTCTTCCGCCGCTTCGGTGACCGGACCGGGCTGCTGATGGCGCTGCTCGACCACTCCGACAAGCAGTTGCAGGCCGACTTCCTCGGCGGGCCGCCGCCGCTGGGCCCCGGGGCGCCGCCCCTGGAGCGGCTGCGGGCGTTCGGTGTGGCGGTGCTGTACCGCTCGGCCGAGCGGCTGGACCTGCACCTGGCCGCCCAGCCGGACCCGGCCCGCCGGTTCTCCCACCCCGCGGTCCGGGCGCTGCGCACGCACGTCACGGTGCTCCTGCGGCAGATCCTGCCGGACGCCGACTGCGAACTGCTCTCCCTGACGCTGATGGCGTATCTCGACCCCGCCCTGATCAACCATCTGACCCGGCAGTGCGGGATGCCCATGGAGCGGCTGGAGACCGGCTGGATCGACCTCGTGGCCCGGGTCACGCGGACGGAGCCGCCCCGCTGACCTCCCGGTGCCCCGTGAACAGGTCGACCAGGCCCTGCGGCGCGTCGGCGCGGAAGAGCATGGCCCCCTGCTCCGCGGAGTCCGCCGCGGACGCCTCGGCGCGCGGGAACAGCCGCTCCTCGTAGGCGGCCAGCGCGGCCTCGGTGTCCCCCGGGTGCGCGGCGAGCGCGAGCCCCAGTTCGGCGCCGTCGAGCAGCGCCAGGTTGGCGCCCTCGCCGGCGAACGGCGACATCAGGTGGGCCGCGTCGCCGAGCAGCGTGACACCGGCGACCCGGTCCCAGCGGTGGCCGACCGGCAGGGCGTGGATCCGCCGGGGCACCAGCGGGCCGTCGGCGTCCGCGACGAGCGCCCGCAGGCTCTTGTCCCAGTCCGCGAAGTGCTCCAGCACCGCCCGCCGGGCGGCCCCGGTGTCGGCGAAGTCGATTCCGTCCAGCCACTCCTCGGGCACGTCGAGCGCGGCGTAGACGTGCAGGCCGCCGTCGGGCTCGCGGTGGGCGAGCAGACCCCGCCGCGGGCCGAGCGCGAACAGCATCCCGCGGCCGACCACTTCGGCGCTCACCGGATGCCGTACGTCCGCGGCGGACAGGTGCGCCTCCACGAACGACACCCCGGTGTACGCGGGCCGGGCGTCCGAGACCAGCGGGCGCACCCGTGACCAGGCGCCGTCGGCGCCGACCAGCAGACCGGTCGTGAAACAGCCGCCGTCGGCGAGCGTCACCTCGTGCCGGCCGGCACCGAGCGGGCGGGCGCCGGTGACCTTCGCGCCCCAGCGGACCGTGCCCTCGGGCAGCGAGCCGAGCAGCAGCCCGCGCAGTGCGCCCCGGTCGATCTCCGGACGTCCGCCGGCTCCGTCGTCGGGCATCTCCATGCGGACCCGGGCGTCCTTGTCCAGGATCCGCGTCGCCTGGCCGCCGCTGTGGACGCGCGCCAGGAACTCCTCGTACAGCCCGGCCGCGCGCAGCGCCACCTGGCCGGAGTCGTGGTGGATGTCGAGCATGCCGCCCTGGGTGCGCGCGGCGGGGGAGTCGTCGACGTCGAGGACGGTCGCCTCGATGCCGTGCGCGTGCAGCACCCGGGCGAGGGTGAGCCCGCCGAGACCGGCGCCGACGACGGCTATGGGGTGGTGGGGAGTGGTCATGGTGGCCTCCTGGCGGGGTCAGTGGGGTACGACGGTGTTCTCGATGCCGTTGACCAGCACCTGGAACGCCCAGGACATACGGGCCTCGGGCGTGCCCGAGAGGAGAGCGCCGGACGTGGCGGCGATGTGCGGGTGGGTGCGGTCCGAGGCCTCGCGCAGCGCCCGGCCGATGGCGTCCCAGTCCTCCTGGGACGCCTCGTCCGCGTGCTCGGCGGCCGTCGCGGTGGCGAACTGGAGCAGCATGTCCACGCCCCACGCCGCCTGCGCGGGCGGCACACCGCCCTCGTCGAGCAGCGCCAGCAGCGTCTCGATCAGATCCAGGTAGTGGGGGCCGCTGGGACGGGCCGTGAGGGCCGCCCGGGCGAGGCTCGGGTGCTCGAAGAGCATCCGCGTGTACGCGGTGAGCACCCGTTCCAGACGATCTCGCCAGGGGCCCTCCTCGGGGGCCGGGCCGACCGTGCCGAGCAGCTCGTCCAGTACGGCAGCGTGGAGTTCGTCGGTGTTGCGGACGTAGACATACAGCGACGCCGGGCCGGTGTCGAGCCGCTGCGCGAGGCGCCGCATGGTGACCTTGGGCAGGCCTTCGGTGCGCAGCAGTTCGACGGCGGCGGCCACGATGCCCTCCCGGCTGAGGGCGGGCTTGGCCGGACGTTCACGACGGCTTCGGGGGGAGTCGGGGCGCTCTGTCATGCCCTCAGAATAACGAACATGTTCGTTGCGAACAAGTTCGTCACGAACATGTTCAGCAGAGAGTCGGATCCGGCCCCCGGCCGTGGAACCGTGAACACCTTCCCCCGCGCATCCCCGGCCCCCGGCCTTCTGCCAAGATGCGGTACGTCATGGTGCAGATACCGAACTCGCCCTCGCCGGGGGCGCCCGTACCGCGCTCCGTGCCCACGAGCGCCGATGTGGCCCGCCTGGCCGGCGTCTCGCGCGCGACCGTCTCCTACGTCCTGAACAACACCAGCGCGGTACGGATCAGCGAGCCGACGCGCCGCCGCGTCCACCAGGCCGCGAAGGAGCTCGGATACGTGCCCCACGCGGCGGCCCGCAGCCTGCGCGCCGGGCACAGCCGCATGGTGCTGATGCCCGCCCCGACCGTCCCCGTCGGGGCGCTCTACGGCCGGTTCATCAACGAACTCCAGTGGGCCCTCGGCCGCCTGGACTACACGGTCGTGCAGTACGGCACCGTCGGCGTGCACGGCGACGAGGCTGCCCGGGCCTGGGCCGAGTTACGGCCGGTCGCCGTCCTGGTGCCCGGCGCCGGGCTCGGCCCCGCGGGTGTCGCCGTGCTCAAGCGGTCCGGTGCCCGCGCCGTGGTCACCATCGGCTCCGAGAGCGTCGAGGGCGCCCACGCGCTGCTGATGGACCACGCGAGGGTGGGCCACTGTGCCGGCGCCCACCTCCACGCACGCGGCCGGCGCCGCATCGGGGTCGTCGTCCCCGAGGAACCCGGCCTCGAAGTCTTCTCCCGGCCCCGGCTGGAGGGCGTACGGCAGGCCCTGCGCGGCACGGACGCCACGGTCACCGGGCTGCCGCTCGCCCACGACGAGGAAGCCGCCGCCCGACTGGCCGCCCGGTGGCGGGAGCTGGGCCTCGACGCGGTGTTCGCCTACAACGACGAGTACGCGATGCTGCTCATGCGCGCGTTACAGGACGAGGGTGTCCGCATCCCGGAGGAGACGGCGGTGATCGGGTCCGACGACCTGATGCTCGGCCGTCTGCTGCGGCCCCGGCTCAGCACGATCCACATCGAGCTGCCCTCCGGCCGCGGCCTGGCCGAACTCGTCGACCGCGCGGTGCGCGAGCCCGGTGCCGCACCCGAGACGCACAAGGTGCTCGGGGCCTCGGTGGTGCAGCGGGAGTCCAGCTGACCGAGGACTACGATGTTGCACGCTCAACCAGATGCCCACCCGGCGATCGGAGAGCCGTCATGCCGTTGCTCGAACCCAAGACCTGGCAGACCGTCAACTCCCGTGCGCTGCGCGGAGTTCGGTACACCGTCACCGAGCCCGCCACCGGCGGCCCGCTCGGCACGCTCGCCCTCGCCGCTCCCGAGGACGTCGAGGAGGCCGCGCGGGCGGCCGGTGCCGCACAGCGGGAGTGGGCCCGCGCCCCCCATTTCGTCCGCGCCCAGGTGCTGCGCAGGGCAGGAGACCTGTTCACCGCGCACGCCGGTGAACTGCGCGAGTGGATCGTCCGCGAATCCGGTTCCATCCCCGGCAAGGCCGACTTCGAGCTGCACGTCGCCGCCCAGGAATGCTACGAGGCGGCCGCCCTCGCCTCCCGCCCCGCCGGACAGGTGCTGCCCAGCGAGGCGCCCCGGCTGTCGTACACCCGCCGGGTACCGGCCGGCGTCGTCGGAGTCATCTCCCCCTTCAACGCCCCGCTGATCCTCTCCATCCGCTCCGTCGCCCCGGCCCTCGCCCTGGGCAACGCGGTCGTGCTGAAGCCGGATCCGCGCACCGCGGTCTGCGGCGGCCTCGCCCTCGCCGCCGTCCTCGCGGAGGCGGGACTGCCCGAGGACCTGCTGCACGTGCTGCCCGGCGGCGCGGACGTCGGCGCGGCCCTGGTCGAGGACCCGCGGGTGCCGGTGATCTCCTTCACCGGGTCCACCGCGGCGGGCCGCGCGGTCGGTGAGGCGGCCGGCCGCCACCTCAAGCGCGCGCACCTGGAACTGGGCGGCAACTCCGCGCTGCTCGTGCTGGAGGACGCCGATCTCGACGCGGTGATCTCCGCCGCCGCCTGGGGGTCGTTCTTCCACCAGGGGCAGATCTGCATGACGACCGGCCGCCACCTGGTGCACGCCTCCCTCTACGAGGAGTACGTCGAACGGCTGGCCGCCAAGGCCGACTCCCTGGCCGTCGGCGACCCCCACCGCGACCAGGTGCACCTCGGCCCGGTCATCGACGAGGGCCAGCTCGCCAAGATCCACGGCCTGGTCGGGGCGAGCACCGCCCGCGGCGCGAAGCTCGCCGCGGGCGGTACGCACGACCGGCTCTTCTACCGGCCGACGGTCCTGGCGGGCGTCGACGACGACACCCCCGCGTACGCCGAGGAGGTGTTCGGGCCGGTGGCGCCCGTACGGCGGTTCCGTACCGCCGAGGAGGCGGCCGCCCTCGCGGCGGAGAGCCCGTACGGGCTCTCCTTGGGCATCGTCACCCGGGACGCCGCGCGCGGCCTGGACCTGGCCGAGCGCATTCCCACCGGCATCGTCCACATCAACGACCAGACGGTGAACGACGAGGCCGTGGCCCCCTTCGGCGGGACCGCCGCGTCCGGCACCGGTTCCCGCTTCGGCGGCGAGGCCAATCTGGAGGCCTTCACCGAGGTGCGCTGGACCACGGTGCGCGGGGATGTGGCGACGTATCCGTTCTAGCCGTGTCCGTTCTGGCCGTGTCCGTTCTGGCCGTGTCCGTTCAAGACGTGATCATTCCGCATGTGAGCTTCCGGACGTGATCGCCCCAGGCGTTACTCGGCCTGTCCGTCGCCCTGCTGGGCGGCGATGCTCTTGCGGACCTCGTCCATGTCCAGATTCCGGGCCTGTCCGATGACGTCCGTGAGGGCGGACTCGGGCAGCGCGCCGGGCTGGGCGAACACGGCCACCTGGTCACGCACGATCATCAGGGTCGGGATGGACTGGATGCCGAAGGCCTGGGCCAGCTCCGGCTGGGCCTCGGTGTCCACCTTGCCGAACACCAGGTCCGGGTTCTCCTCGGCCGCCTTCTCGTAGACGGGCGCGAACTGACGGCACGGTCCGCACCAGGACGCCCAGAAGTCGATCAGGACGAACTCGTTGTCCGTGACCATCTGGTCGAAGTTCTCCTTGGTGAGCTCCACGGTGCTGCTCATGCGTCTACCTCTTTCTCGACATGGGGGCGGAAGCCGTGGGCACAACACGGCCCGCTCAGTACATATTCCGGCCGCCTACCCGTGTGGCCACCGGGCACGCCACCCACCAGACTGGGCCCATGACGGAAACGGAAACCATCGGTTACGACGTCGTGGTGCTCGGGGCCGGCCCCGTGGGGGAGAACGTCGCCGACCGCACCCGGGCGGCGGGTCTGACCACCGCGATCGTCGAGAGCGAGCTGGTCGGCGGCGAGTGCTCCTACTGGGCGTGCATGCCCAGCAAGGCGCTGCTGCGCCCGGTCATCGCCCGAGCCGACGCACGACGCCTGCCCGGCCTGAGCCAGGCGGTCCAGGGACCCCTCGACACGGCCGCGGTGCTCGCCCGGCGGGACGAGTACACCTCGCACTGGCAGGACGACGGCCAGATCGGCTGGCTGGACGGCATCGGCGCCGACCTGTACCGGGGCCACGGCAGGCTCGCCGGGCCCCGGACGGTCACCGTGACCGGCCCCGACGGCCGCCGCACCACCCTCACCGCCCGGCACGCCGTCGCCGTGTGCACCGGCACCCGTGCCGGGCTGCCGGACCTGCCCGGGCTCGCCGGGGTGCGGCCGTGGACCAGCCGGGAGGCCACCAGCGGGAAGTCCGCGCCGGGCCGGCTGATCGTGGTCGGCGGTGGTGTCGTCGCCACCGAGATGGCCACCGCCTGGCAGGCACTCGGTTCGCAGGTCACCGTCCTGGTCCGGGGCAAGGGCCTGCTGCCCCGGATGGAGCCGTTCGCCGGCGAACTGGTCGCCGAGGCCCTGACGGAGGCGGGCGCCGACATCCGCACCGGTACGTCCGTGGAGTCAGTGACCCGGGAGAACGGCACCGTCGTGGCCGTCACCGACTCGGGTGACCGCATCGAGGCCGACGAAATCCTGTTCGCGACCGGCCGCGCCCCGCGTACCGAGGACATCGGCCTCGACACCGTGGGCCTGGAGCCCGGCTCCTGGCTGGACGTCGACGACAGCCTGCGCGTCACCGGCACCGACTGGCTGTACGCCGTCGGCGACGTCAACCACCGAGCCCTCCTCACCCACCAGGGCAAGTACCAGGCCCGTATCGCGGGAGCCGCCATCGCCGCCCGCGCCTCGGGCGGGACCGTCCCGGACGCCGAACCCTGGGGCGCCCACGCCGCCACCGCCGACCACCACGCCGTACCGCAGGTCGTCTTCACCGACCCCGAGGCCGCCGCGGTCGGCCTCTCCCTCGCCGAGGCGGAACAGGCCGGCCACCGGGTCCGCGCCGTCGACGTCGAGTTCTCCTCCGTCGCCGGGGCCGGCCTGTACGCCGAGGGCTACCGGGGCCGCGCCCGCATGGTCGTCGACCTCGAGGACGAGATCCTGCGCGGTGTCACCTTCGTCGGCCCCGGCGTCGGCGAGCTCATCCACTCGGCCACGATCGCCGTCGCCGGGCAGGTCCCCGTCAGCCGGCTGTGGCACGCCGTCCCGTCCTACCCGACCCTCAGCGAGGTGTGGCTCCGCCTGCTGGAGGCCTACCGGGGCTGACCTGACCGCGTCCGCGCGGGTGCCGGCGGCGGCCCCGGTCGCCCCGCCCGCCCTGCCCCGGCCGGGCGGGCGGGCACCGGCACGGTGGGGGCGTGCCTCAGCTGTCTCGCCCCCACCGCCCTCACCCATCCCCCTCCCCAGGGGGCTCCGCCCCTTCAATCCCCCCAGGGGGCTCCGCCCCTGCACCCCTGCGGGGCTGGGCCCCTGCACCCCTGCGGGGCTGGGCCCGTGGGTCCTCTGCGGGGCTGGGCCCCTGCACCCCGGTGAGGTTCTGCTTCTGCGCGTCGCCGGGGTTCTGCTTCGTGACCTCCTGCGGGCTTGCGCCCACTGCACCCGGGTGGGGTTCTGCCTCTGTGCCCAGCCCGGGGGTTCTGCCTGATGTATTTCGCCGGGGCTCCGCCCCCTGCCCCCGCCGGCCGCCGAGGCTTCGCCCCTGCACCCCAGCAGGGAGCTCCCTCCCTGAGTCCCTGCGGTGCTTTGCTTCCGCTCCCGCCGGGACCGATCCCGCTCCCGCCGGGACCGATCCCGCTTCCGCCGGGGCTCCGTCCCGGGGCCCGTCGGTCTGAGCGGTCTTGGCGCAGAACGCCGGGACCGGCAGAGTGGGGCCCGGCGCTCCATCTGGGTCGCACGGCACGGCCCCGGGCGTCTGGGGGCGGAGCCCGTGGCACGGGCTCGGTGCCGGATCGGGCGGGCAGGCGGTCAGGGCAGGTCGAACCCGAGGTCCCGCGCGGCCCGCTCGGGCGTCGGCTGGGGCCAGCGCAGCGCCATCGCCTCGTTCGAGGACAGCGAGCGCAGCTCCGCCCGGTCCAGGTAGAGGATGCCGTCGAGGTGGTCCGTCTCGTGCTGGACGATACGGGCGGGCCAGCCGGTGAAGACCTCGTCGACGGCACGCCCGTGCTCGTCCTCGGCCCGTAGCCGTACCTCGGCGTGCCGGGCCACCACCGCCTGCCAGCCGGGCACGCTCAGACAGCCCTCGAAGAACGCGGCCCGGTCACCGCCCACCGGCTCGTACACCGGATTGACCAGCACCCGGAACGGCTGCGGTACCCGGCCACGGGCCAGCCGGATCTCCTCCGGCACCGGCGCCGGGTCCTCGATGACCGCGATCCGCAGCCCCACCCCGACCTGTGGCGCGGCGAGTCCCACGCCCGGGGCGGCGTGCAGGGTGACGCGCAGCGCCTGGACGAACCGGGCCAGCAGCGCGGGCTCCAGTTGCCCCTCGAACGGCTCGGTGCCGCGCCGCAGCACCGGGTCACCGGCCGCCACGATCGGTAACGGACCGTCGGTGGCGAGGAGTTCCTCGACCCGCTCGGCAAGGGGCGTACGACCGGAGGGAGATGCCATCAGGCCAGGATCGCACGCCACCCGTACAGCCCGTGTGACGCAGGCCACTTCCCGCGCCGGGAACTGGCCCGTCGGCCGCCCCGACTACTGGACCACCAACCGTGAGAGACGAACCCCCGGAGAACCCCGCCGATGTCCACCGCTCCCTCGGCCACCACGGACGAGGCACCCCGACGCCCCGCCCCGGCTCCCTCCCCGAGCCGCTGGGCCCCGCTGCGCCCCCTGATCCTCCGCCTGCACTTCTACGCGGGCGTACTGGTCGCGCCGTTCCTTCTCGTCGCCGCCGTGACCGGCCTGCTGTACGCGGGCTCGTTCCAGGCCGAGAGGATCGTGTACGGCCACGAGCTGACCGTCCCGGCCGGCGGGACCGAGCTGCCCGTCTCCGAGCAGGTGGCCGCCGCCCGCAGGGCCCACCCCGAGGGCACCGTCTCGGCCGTGCGCCCCTCGCCGGAGGCCGGCGCGACCACCAGGGTGCTGCTGTCCGGTGTCGAGGGCGTCGGCGCCGGCCACACCCTCGCCGTCTTCGTCGACCCGTACACCGGCAAGGTGCGCGGCGCACTCGAACAGTACGGATCCACCGGCGCGCTTCCGCTGCGCACCTGGATCGACGAGCTCCACCGCGACCTGCACCTCGGCGACACGGGCCGCCTCTACAGCGAGTTCGCCGCCAGCTGGCTGTGGGTGATCGCGGGCGGCGGCCTCGTGCTGTGGTTCTCTCGCCGCCGCGCCCTGCGCAAGCTGCGCGGCACCGCCGGACGGCGCCGCACCCTCGGACTGCACGGTACCGTCGGCGCGTGGGCCGCGGCCGGATTCCTCTTCCTGTCGGCGACCGGTCTGACCTGGTCGACGTATGCCGGAGCCCACATCGACGAACTGCGCACCTCCCTCGGCCAGGCCACCCCCTCGGTCTCGGCCGCGGCGAGCGGCGAGCACGCGGGCCACGGCGCGGCCGCCGCCTCCGGAGGGGACGCCGAGCACGGCGTGGGCCTCGACAAGGTGCTCGCCGCGGCCCGGGCGGAAGGTCTCACCGACCCGGTCGAGATCGTCCCGCCCGCCGACGCGGACACGGCGTACGTCGTCAGGCAGATCCAGCGCAGCTGGCCCGAGAAGCAGGACGCGGTCGCCGTCGCCCCGGCCACCGGGGAGGTCACCGACGTCCTGCGGTTCGACGACTACCCGGTGCTCGCCAAGCTGACCCGCTGGGGCATCGACCTGCACACCGGCATCCTGTTCGGGCTCGTCAACCAGATCGCGCTGGCCCTGCTGGCACTCGCCCTGATCCTGCTGATCCTGTGGGGCTACCGCATGTGGTGGCAGCGCGGCCGCGGCGCCGCCTTCGGCCGCCCCGTGCCGCGCGGCGCCTGGGCACAGGTGCCGCCGTACGTGCTGGTCCCGGCGATGGCGGCGGTCGCCGTGCTCGGATACTTCGTCCCCCTGCTCGGCATTCCGCTGGCCGCCTTCCTCGCCGTGGACGTCGTCCTCGGCGAGGTCGCCCACCGCCGCGGGCGCAGGGCGTACGGGAGCACCGCCGACGTGAAGTAGCGCCGGCCCTCACATGGAGAGCGGACCCTGAACGGGACAGGGCCCGGTTCCTCGGCGGAACCGGGCCCCGTCCGTGTCGCTCAGACGGTCTCGAAGTCGCCCGCGAGCGCCGAGGCGATCCGCAGGTGCGACTCCGCCTCCGCGTGCCGTCCCTGCCGCTGGAGGGTGCGGCCCAGCATCAGCCGGGCGTAGTGCTCCACCGGGTCCCGCTCGACGATGAGGCGCAACTCGTCCTCGGCGCGGTGCAGTTGGGCCGAGTGGTAGTAGGAGCGCGCCAGCAGCAGCCGCGGTCCGGTCTGCTCCGGCACCTCCTCGACCAGCCCGGCCAGCACACGGGCCGCGGCGGCGTATTCCTTGGCGTCGAAGAACAGCCGCGCCCGCTCCCAGCGCTCCGCCGCCGTCCCCTGGTCGTAGTACGTGGTGTTCACTCGAGACTCCACCGCTGACCTCCTGTTCGAGACCGACAACGGAACCCGGTTGTTCAATATTCCACTACTCGCTCGGGGTGGCCAGTTCCGCGTCGGCACGCTGGGTGACCAGGGCCAGCACGCGGCCCGCGACGGCCCGGTCCTCCTCGGAGATGCCGGCGTAGAGCCGGGCGGCGATGGCCCCGGACTCCGCGGAGGTCCTGCCGTACAGCTCCCGTCCGGCGTCGGTGATGCGGATGCGGGACGGCTCCTCGGGGGTCAGCAGGTCCAGGGCGATCAGCTCCTCGATCGTGCCGCGCGCGTCGGCCTCGTCCACCTTCAGGCTGCCGGTGACGCCGTCGACGAGACGGGCGGGGTCGACCGGCCCGTCCGCGAGGGCGGCGAGCCGCAGGGCGACGGACTGCTGGAAGCCGATGCCGTGGCGGGCCAGGGTGCGCTCCAGGACCGCGCGGGAGGCGTAGTGGGCGAGGGCGACGACCCGGCCGTCGACAGCGGGTGCGGTGGTGGTCATGACTGCTCCGTCTCTGTGCCGTTCACGGTGAAAGGGTCAAGTGGTGCGTCGAGCAGGGTCGTCAGGTCGCGGGTGAGTGCACGGGCCCGGGGGCTGCCGGGTCCGCCGAGCGGCGCCAGCAGCTGCCGCAGCAGGACCTGTACGACCTCGATGGCCCGGCCGGTGACCTCATGACCCCGCTCGGTGAGCGCCAGCTGCACCGCGCGCGGGTCGCGGGGGTCCCTGGCGCGTTCGACCAGCCCGGCGGACTCCAGAGAGCGCGCCAGTTTGGACACGTACAGCGGCTCCAGGCCGGTGTGGTCGGCCAGCCGGCGCTGACTGGGCCGCAGCCCCGTGCGCTGCATCCCGTACAGCGACGCCACGAGCGAGTACTGGGCGTGGGTGAGGCCCAGCGGGGCCACCGCCCGGTCGACCGCGACGCGCCACTTCATCGACAACCGCCACACCAGGAATCCCGGCGTGGCTCCTTCGGAACCGCTGCTCATGCCAGATACAGTACTTGGCTATTATGTACATGGCTACTATTTTCTCGCGCGGTGTCCGGCGGCTGCCGCGTCAGTCCGTACCGGCCGGGCCGCGGCCGGGCGGACCCGCGGCCCAGGCGACGGCGTCGTCGAGTTCCGCGTATCCGAACTGCCGTACCTCGGACTGGACGAAGCGGTTCACGACGTGAGGCGCGAGTCCGGCGAAGCGGCTGTCGGCCGCCAGCGCCACCTTCCCGACCTCGCGGTGGTGGTCACGGACGAACCGGATGTGCCTCAGCAGGCCGCCGATGTTCTCCCAGCCGGGGAAGGCGCGGGCGTGCACCACGATTCCGGCCAGTGCGTCGTGGGTCTTCAGCCAGTTGCCGACGGTCCGTGCCAGTGTGTCGAAGTCCTGTGCGCGCAGCGGCTGTTCCACTTCGACCAGGAGAACCCCGGACTCGGGGAGGACCTGGTGGGACACTCCGGGCCCTTCGGGCAGGGAGACGAGCCAGTCCAGGGCCTCCTCGCGCTCCCGTACGCCGAAGACGCGTACCGGGCAGGGCATCAGGAAGCTCGCCGGTCCGGTCCACTTCCGGATCCAGCGGATGTCGGTGACCACGGCGCACCCTTCGAACAGGCGCATGGCGCGGATCCCGACCTTGAGGTCCTCCCAGCCGGCCGCCGGGGTGAACGACCGGAAGCCGGGACCGCACTCCCACAGCAGCCGGATGCGGCGGCCCTCCCTGCGCGCGTCGTCGACAAGCGGTTCGATCACCGCTTCGTAGTCGTGCTTCGACACCGTGCCGATCGCCTTGACCGCGTCGACCCCCGACGGCGTGTCCTGGACTCGTTCAAGCATGTCGTTCCTCTCCGGGGGCGTAGAGCCGGTCGAGGCCGACGAGCAGCACCTGCCCCTGGGCCTCGGCGGCGCGCAGGGCCGGGCTGAAGCCGGCGCCGCTGTAGCAGGTCGGCCGGGTGCGGGTGACGTCCTCGCCGCGGTCGGTGAGGATGCCGAGGAGGCGGCGGAGACGTTCCAGGTGGTCCAGGTCCATGACCTCGTCCCACCGGGCCAGGCCCACCGACAGCAGGGACCCGTCGCGCACCCCGCCGGGGCCGCGGACGACCACCTCCGCCGCCACGTCCGTACCGCCCGGCCGCGCCGGGTCGGCCACCGAACCGTAGGACGCCGTCCGGGGACGGTCGCCGAAGACGTCCGGGCCGGCGAAACGCAGGGCCCAGTCGCGGCAGACCTGGGCGAAGTGGGAGCCGGCCACCAGGGTGTCGAAGTCCGGTCGTGCGTGCTTCCAGACCGCGACGGCGTCCTGTCGTGCCAGGGCCGACCGATGGGGGCGCACGACCGCGTGTTCGAAGGCAAGCAGCGGCTCGGCGGTGCGCAGCCTGACGAGGCCGGGCCGGAAGGCGTCGTCCTCGCCGTGCAGCAGCCCGTGTTCCCGCAGCAGCCCGAGACAGCGCGCCGTGTCGGTCAGCGGAGCGCCGAGGCAGTCCGCGACCTGGCCCTGGGTCGAGCACCCCGTGGCGACGGCGGAGAGGGCGGAGTGGCACAGGGCGCGGTCCTTGTGGTCGATCTCCTCACGCAGCAGGTGGTACGCCTCCCGGAACAGGCGCTTGCCGGGGTCGAGCACGCTCCTGCACACCCAGGCGTCGAAGTCCTCCCGTCCCGCGGGTGTGTCGTCCTGGACGTATTCGTGCCGGTAGGCGGGAGTGCCGCCGACGACGGCGTGGACGAGCAGGGCGAGGACGGGGTCGTCGATGCCCCAGAACCGCGCCGCCTGCCGGTAGTCGAGCGGACGTACGGTGAGGTGCAGATCGCTCAGTTCGTGCAGCGGCGAGGCGGTGCTGAACAGCCGGTGCATCAGGGGCGGGGAACTGCCGCTCAGCAGGAGACGGGCCCGGCCCGGGTGCCCGCCGTCGTGGCGCCGGTAGGCGGTGTGGAGGACGGAGGGAAGCGAGGGGCTCTGACGCACCAGGTCGGGGAACTCGTCGACGACGATGGGTGTCGGGCCCCGGTCTCCGAGTGCCAGGAGGTCGTCGACGGCGTCGTGCCAGCCGTGCCAGTGAGGTGGAGAGGGCGCCTTCGTGTACCGGGCGAATTCGTCGGCGAGGTGACTCAGCGACTCCCTCTGCGTCCCCTGCTGAGCCGCGAAGTAGAAGCCTCCCAAGGTACCGGTGAGCGCCTCCAGCAGGTAGGTCTTGCCCTGCCGGAGCCGCCCGCTGACCACCCCGAGGCGGGCCTCGGGCCGGTCGTCGCAGGTGAAGGCGGCGAGTTCCCGCCACTCGGCGTCCCGGTCGAAGACCTTCGGCGGCTTGTCCGGGAGAGGGATGTCGGACGAGGCCACGGCCCTTCCCCTCGTTCGGCGGTGCTTCCGTTACCAGTACAACGCCGGGCGCCCGGCCTCGCGACACGCGGCCGGTCCGGCGCGGGGGCCGGGCCGCCGCCCGCCGCACCGTGACCGGCCCCGGCTGAGTCGCCCTGCCGTCCCGGGACGCGCACCATGGAGACCGAGCGAGAGGACCTCGATGTCGTTCAACGGGGAGTGAGCATGCGCCTTTCCTTCCTCGAACCCCTGTACAAGCAGTCCGGCCCGTTCGCGTCCGTCTATGTGGACACCTCCCGCGACACCGCCGTCGGCGATCCCGACGCCGCCGTACGGCTGCGGTGGCGGCATCTGCGGGACGCCCTGATGTCCGAGGGCGCGGACCAGGAGTCCATCACCGCGGTGGCGGGCACGGTGGGCACGGACTCGGACGTCCCCGGTCCCCACGGGCAGGCCGTGTTCACCGCCCACGGCCGGCTGGCCCTCCTGGACGAGTTGCCCGCGCCGCCGGCCCGGGACACGGCGCACTTCGGAACCCTGCCGGACACCATGCCGCTGATCGTCCAGCACGCGCCCGAAATCCCGTACCTGGCGGTGCACGTGCAGTACGGCGGCCGTCACTCCACGGACGCCCCCGGCATCGTACGGATCGACGCGGAGGCCGGCGTCTGGCCCCTGACCAGGGTCACGCCCGGCCACCGTCTCCGGCAGGAGATCCCGGTGACCGACTGGCTGAACGCCGCCGGAGTGATCGGCCACGAGCTGGAGGGCCACGCGCGGCGCATCGACGTCGAAGCGGTGGTCGTCGCCGGAGACGTCTGGGCCCGCGGCATCCTCGTCCGCCGGCTGCCCGCCTCCCTGCGCGAGGACGTCATCACCGTCGAGGGAGCCTGCCCGTCCGAGCCGGGGCGGGCCCTGATGGAACAGCGGCTCGAAAGCGTCTTCGGTGAACGCATGGCCGCGCACGACCGGGCCCTGCTCGACGCCTTCCTCGCGCAGCGGGCCCGCGACGGAGCGTCGGCGGAAGGTCTCGCCGCCGCGGTGTCGGCCCTGCAGCGGGGCAGGGCCAAGGCACTCTTCCTCAACGACCACCCTGAGTCGCCGCTCCGCCTGTGGGTGGGCCCGGAGCCGGGCCAACTCGCCCTCACCGAAGAGGAGCTGCGTACCTACGGCGTACGGGACGTCCACGGGGAGCGGGCCGACGCGGCCCTGACCCGTGCCCTGGTCGGCACGAAGGCCGAACTGGTCGTGGTGCCCGAACGGCGCGTCCGGCTGCGCGAGGGCGTGGGCGTCCTGCTGCGTTACGCCGATCCCGCGTCCCCTGCGTGACGGTCCACCGTCCAGATCGTCGCGCTCGTCCCGCACGCCGTACGCCCTACGGGAGCGGTCAGCCGAAGAAGACCTCGAACTCCTCGTAGAGCGACAGATCGACCTTCTTGGTCCGCGCCGTGGCATCACCGAGGGGCACGCGGACGATCCGGGTGCCGTTCAGGGCCACCATCGTGCCGAAGTCGCCCTCCTCGACCGCGTCGATGGCGTGCAGCCCGAAGCGGGTGGCCAGCCACCGGTCGAACGGGCTCGGGGTGCCACCGCGCTGGACGTGGCCGAGGACCGTGGTGCGCGCGTCCGTGCCCGTGCGGTGCGAGATCTCCCGCGCCAGCCACTCGCCGACGCCGGACAGCCGTACATGGCCGAACTCGTCCACCGTCCGGTCCCTCAGGACCATCTCCCCGTCCGTGGGGACCGCTCCTTCGGCCACCACGACGATCGGCGCATAGTTGATCTTGAAGCGGCTCTGCACCCACGCACACAC
Source organism: Streptomyces sp. NPDC004542 (assembly GCF_040610035.1). Taxonomy (NCBI): domain Bacteria; kingdom Bacillati; phylum Actinomycetota; class Actinomycetes; order Kitasatosporales; family Streptomycetaceae; genus Streptomyces; species Streptomyces sp. NPDC004542. The sequence continues at coordinate 109,482 of NZ_JBEXLP010000004.1, read as the reverse complement.
CTGATCGACGTCGAAAGGCCGCTCCGGGATCAGGATCACGTTGGCGCCGCCGGCGACCCCGGCGTGCAGGGCGATCCAGCCCGAGTGCCGCCCCATCACCTCGACCACGAGGGTGCGCATGTGCGATTCGGCTGTGGTGTGGAGCCGGTCTATCGCCTCGGTCGCGATGCCCACGGCGGTGTCGAAACCGAAGGTGTAATCGGTGCCGGACACGTCGTTGTCGATGGTCTTCGGCACGCCTACCAGGCTGATCCCCAGCCGGCTCAGCTCGGTGGCGACGCCGAGCGTGTCCTCGCCGCCGATCACGACGAGCGCGTCCACGTCGTGCGCGGCGAGGGTCTCCCGTACGCGTCGCACACCGTCCTCGTGCTTGAACGGGTTGGTGCGGGAGGAGCCGAGGATGGTTCCGCCGCGCGGGAGGATGCCGCGCACGGTGGACACGTCCAGCGGGACGACGTTGTTCTGCAGCGCGCCGCGCCAGCCGTCCCGGAATCCGACGAAGCCGAAGTCGTGCTCCTGAACGCCCTTGCGGACGACGCTGCGGATGACCGCGTTGAGACCGGGACAGTCACCGCCGCCGGTCAGCACTCCGACCTTCATGGCTCTCGCCCTTCCCGCTTCTTCCCGCTCCACGGCAGGCTCAGGCGCCGAGTACCCCTGCGCGGGGGTGCTTGGCGAGTATCTCCTGGAGCCGGGCCACGAACCGGAGCGATTCGTCGTGCTCGCGCTGCCAGACGTTGCGGCCGAAGATCAGCCCGGTGGCGCCCGCCTCCATCGACTCGCGGGTCTTCTCCAGCATGGCCTCGTCGCCCGCCTTCTCCCCGCCGGAGACCAGGACGAGCGTGCGGTTCGCCGACCGCACCACGGCGTTGATGGCCTGCTGGGGGGAGAACTGCTGCCGGTAGGCGTCCTTGACGCCGGACACCTTCTCCGGATGGGGGAAGTTCACCTTGACCATGTCCGCGCCGAGTTCGCCGGCCGTTCGCGCGGCGTAGTCCACGGCGTAGAACGAGTCCCGGCCGCCCTTGGCCTCGATCGCCGCGCCGCGCGGGTAGGCCCAGACGATCAGCGGCATGCCGAACCGCTGCGCGTCCTCCCGGACCTGCCGCAGCTGCCGGAAGTCGGTTTCCTGGGCCGGGCTGCCGACGTACAGCGTGTAACCGACCGCGTCGGCCCCCAGCCGGACCGCGTCGGCGACGGACGCGTGGAGCGGGGAGAGGGCCTCGGCGTCGGAGGGGATGTCGGTCTTCCCGTTCAGCTTCAGGATCAGGGGGACCTCGCCGGCGTAGTCCCAGTAGAACTTCTCGGCCAGCCCGATCTGCACGGCGATCCCGTTGAACCCTCCCTCCGTCGCCAGCCGGATGATGTAGGCCGGATCGCTCACCGCGGGGTTGGCGAAGAAGTCCCGCGGGCCGTGTTCCAGGCCGTGGTCGTAGGGCAGGAACAGCGCGGTGCCGTTGCGCAGGCCGTGCTGGTGCAGGATCCGGTTGAGACGGGTCTTCTTGCCCGTGCCGAGCCCGGCACCGTTGATCGAAGGGGTCATGTGGGTCTTCATACGGCAAGACGAACATATGGTACTGAACGGTCAGAAGGGCCGTTCGGGCCAGTTCTCGAGACCGACCCGGCCACCCTCCGTCCGGCGCCCGCCCGGCGGTCAGGTCCGCGGACGGACCACCGCCAGGGGGCACTGGGAGAACTGCAGGAGGTGATGGCTGACGGAGCCGAGGGCCAGACCGTGGAAGCCGCCGAGCCCCCGGGAGCCGACGACGAGGAGGTCGGCCCGGTCCGAGGCCCGGGCCAGCGCGGTGACCGGCGGTTCGTCGGGCACCCGCTCCGCCACCTCGACGTCGGGATACCGCTCGCGCAGGGGCGCCAGCCACTCCTCCAGGGCCTGCCGCCGCTCCTTGGCCATGGCGTCCTGGGCCGCGCTGACGTAGGCGTGCGGCCCCGGATGGCTCCAGGCGTGCACGGCCCGCAGCTCGGCGCCGCGCAGCGCCGCCTGCTCGAAGGCGTACGCGAGGGCGGCCAGGGAGTGCGCGGACCCGTCCGTGCCGACGACGACACGGCTGTGGCCGGTCGTGACGTGGTTGACGACGACCACGGGGCAGGGCGCGTGCCCGACCACCTGCAGCGCGACCGAACCGACGAACAGGGTTCCGAAGCCGCCCGTGCCCTTCGTGCCGAGCACCACGGCGCGGGCCTCCTCCGCCTCGGTCAGCAGTACCGCCGCCGGGGTGCCGGACGGCAGGGCGGACGTCACTTCCAGGTCCGGATGGGCCTCCCGCACGATGGCCGTGGCCTCGGTGATGACGCCCCGGTCCCAGTCGCCCGCCTCCCAGGCGCGCCCCTCCTCGGTGGTCGCGTACGAGTGGGCGGGCGGCAGGACGTGGACGATCCGCAGGGGGCAGTGGCGCAGCGCCGCTTCGTGAGCGGCCCACACCAGTGCCCGCAGGCTGCGCCCGGAGCCGTCAACCCCCACCACGAGCGGATCAGTCATGGCCTCTCCCGGTTGTGCGGACGGCGGATGCCGGCTGGTGGGTCAGGGGGTCGCGCAGATGACTTCGACGAAGTGGCCCACCTGGTCCTCGGGCAGGTGGCGCGCGAGGTCCGCTTCGCTGATCATGCCGACGAGGCGGTGGTGGTCGGTCACCGGCAGCCGGCGGATCCTGTGCTCCTCCATGGCCTCGAGGACCCGCTCGGCGCCGGCCTCGGCGTCGATCGTGACCGGCTTGCCCTGCTCCAGCTGGCCGGCGGTCATGGTCCTGGGGTCCTTGCCCTTGGCGACGCACTTCGTCACGATGTCGCGGTCGGTGATGATCCCGTGGAGCCGGTCGTCGGGGCCGCAGATGGGGAGGGCTCCGACGTCCAGTTCCTTCATCCTGCGAGCGGCGGCCTCCAGTGTCTCGTTCTCCTGGATGCAGGTCGCACCGGTGTGCATGATCTCCCGGGCGGTGGTCATGGCAGTCTCCTTCGAGCGTCGCTGACCGCACGGGGAGAGCCCGTGGAGTCTGGCCCGCCCCGGCCGGTACTCCTCAATTCCAGTGTGGGTGGCGCATCCATCGGGCGCATGCCGGGGGACGGGCCACCGGGGTGAGCTCGCATGATCGCCGTCCGCTCCTCAGAATGGTGCTGTACCCCGCGGCCCGTATCCGGGAGGCACCATGCACCACCGAACGGTCGAGGAGCTCATGACCCGGAACGTCGTCCGGGCACGGCGCGAGACGCCCTTCAAGGAACTGGTCAGGCTGCTGGCGGACAACGACGTCACCGCCCTGCCCGTGGTGGACGACCTGGGCCGCCCGGTGGGCGTCGTGTCCGAGGCCGACCTGCTGCGCAAGAGTGCCGGCCGGACCGACCCGTCGGGCAGGGTCCCGGCCCCGGACCTCGAGGCGTGGGAGCGGGCCAAGGCCGAGGGCTCCCGCGCCGAGGAACTGATGTCGGCTCCCGCGGTGTGCGCGCGTCCCGACTGGAACGTGGTGGAGGCCGCCCGCCTCATGGAGGCCCGGCACGTCAAACGGCTGCCCGTCGTGGACGAGGCGGACCGGCTGCTGGGCATCGTCAGCCGTGCCGATCTGCTGCGGATCTTCCTGCGCCGCGACGACGCCATCCGCGACGAGATCACCCAGGACGTGCTGCGGCGCACGCTGGGACTCGCTCCCTCGGAGGTGACGGTCGAGGTCCGCGAGGGGCGGGTCGAGCTCGGCGGCTCCGTCGAGTCCGGGAACCTGGTTCCCGTCATCGACCAGCTGTGCCGCCGCGTCGACGGCGTGGTCTCGGTCACCGGGCACATCGCGCACCGAACCGGTGACGCCCGCCGGACCCCCACCGGCACCTGAGGGTGCGGCCCGGCGTCCGGGGTGCTCAGCCGGGCGCCGCGATGCCCTGCACGTCGCGTTCCGCGGTCTCCAGCAACTGGTGGGCGAGGTCGATCATGGCCCGGCCGGCCGCCAGTTCGTCGCCGATCTCCGGCACGTCCGGGTCCGCCGGATGGCGGTGCGCGGTGCCGCCGGCGGTGAGCGCGGTGGTGCCGGTGTCCAGTACCAGGTGCGCCTTCGTCGTTCCGTCGTCGTCCTCGAAGAGATGCAGACGGACCTTCCACTCGGCCGTGTGCGCCATCGCTTTCCTCCCGGCCTCGTACGGACCCCGGTACCACCGTGGGCCGGCGGCGGGGCCCGCCATAGGGCCGAAAGTCCCGGCGGGGGCGGAGTTCGGCCCCGGGGCGCGGGCGCCGGAATCAGGCGCGGGAGCGGCGTCCGTCACAACGGCATCGGGTGCGAGACCGGCCGGCCGCTGCGCAGCGCGCGGTCGACGTCCTCGCCGGTGGGCTTCTGCCGCGTGAACACGTCCTGCCCGACCACCGTGGACTCCCACGTCTCCGCCGTCGGCGCGGAGCGGGTCAGCAGCCAGGTGGTGAGGACGCGTTCGGGATCGGTCATGAACTGGCCGCTCCAGCTCGTGACGGAGCCCAGGTTGCCGTGGTCGTTGCGCCAGGCGACCGTCCAGCCGAGGGCGCTGCCGTGCCCCGGGCCCGTCGGCCCGTCGTGGCGTCCGGTCAGGAGGTACGTCCCCGGCGCGTGCCCCACGGCGGTGACGTACTCTCCGCTCACGCTGCCGTGCGGGTCCGCCTCGAGGCGCATCTGTGAACCGAACTCGTTGTACCACTCTCCGTCGATCGACATGATCCGTACCGTACGGGCCCCCGGTGCCGCTCACCACCGGAGCCGGCCGCGCAGGTGACCTCCCGTCACCCTGAGCGGGGACGGGAGGCGCGGCAGGTACCTGGTGTCAGCGCCGGGTGTAGACGAAGCCGAGCTTGTCGAGTTCGTCGCCCGCGCGTCCGTGGAACCCGGCGAGCTGCCATCCGGACGGCGCCGTTCTCGTCACGCAGTCCGAGGTGGTGCTGCCGCCGGCGAGGGCGCGGCCGAGGTTCGTGGTGAACTTCGCGTAGAAGATCCGTGTGTGGCCGTCCTTCTCCCCCTGGCACAGCTGGGCGGAGGTGACGTACTCCCCGCTGCCCAGGGTCAGCGTCGACGCCGTGCCGCCGGTGCCGCCGTGCGTGAGGGCCGTACCGTCGGCGAGCGTGACACCGACGCTGTCGACGCGTGCGCCGCTGCGGAGCGAGAGGGTGACGGGGCGGGCGCCGGCGGGGACGGTGGCGACGTCGGTGAAGTAGTCGCCGTGCGGGCCGCCGAACTGGTCGCTGAGCTGGAGGTCGGGGTTGCGCGTCCAGGAGAAGGATGCCGTGATCGGGTCGTGGTCGGAGAGCATGAGCCCGTCGTCGGTGAGGAACTTGGCGTGCTCGTTGTTGTAGGCGGTGGCCTTGAGCGAGACGAGCTTGTTGCCGCGGTAGAGGATCTTGTCGACGACCTCGCAGCTGTTGGTGATCGCGTTCTCGTCGCACACGAGCGCGTCGGACCCCTTGGCGGGAGGCGTGCCGCCGCGGACGAGCTGGACCCAGGCGTCGGTGAGACCGTTGTCCCGGGCGAACTCGGCGATCGTGTCACCGGAACGGGTGTAGCGGGTGTTGGTGTCACCCATCACCACGACGGCGTTCCCGGCGGAGTGGGTCTTGATGAACGCCGTCAGCTGGCTGAGGTTGTCGGCGCGCGAGGCCAGGTCGCCGTCGTTGGTGCCGGCGTTGGTGTGGAGGTTGTAGAAGTCGACGTAGACGCCTTCGGCCAGGCGTTCCCGCATGAAGGTGAAGCCCTTGGGGGTCAGGCAGTCACCGGAGTCCAGCTGGCAGGAGTTCCAGCGGGCCCGCTCGAAGTCGTCGGTGTCGTAGGGGATGTCGGACAGCGTGTTGAGCCCGCTGCCGATGCCGGCGCCGCCGCTGGTGGGGGTGCGGTACGGGTGGGTGTCGGCGGCGTACAGGTACGCGTGGTAGTTGAAGTCCTCCTGGACGTTCACCACGTCGTACCCGCCGATCCGGCTGCCTATGGCGGTCGTGCTCGACGCGCGCGGCGTGGGGGCGCTGGAGAGGCTCTCGGGCAGTCCGGCGACGTTGTAGGAGAGGACGTTGAAGGTCCCGGAGGCTCCGTCGGAGGCGGTCGCGGCAGCTGCGTTCGTGGCGAGTCCGCCGAACGCGGCTGCCGCCGCCACGAGACAGGTGAGAAGACGGCGCATGTAGCGACACTCCTGATGGTGGGGGAGTTGGCGCCTGCAACTTACCTCCGGTAACACGCTTTTGGCGCCGGTTCGGCCAAGGGAGCTGAAAAGTTCATCGCCCGGTCCACGGGCGTCACCCCGCCCGCACCCTCTTCCCGTGGACCTTCCTGTGGACCCCCTGTGGAAAGCCGGTGGCCGGGCTGGGGTCTCAGGAGGCGTCGATGGACCGCAGGTGTTCGCGCAGCCACCGCTCGGTGGTGCTCACGTGCAGCAGCGCGGCGGCCTGGCTGAGGGCGGGGTCACGGTTGGACAAGGCCGTGAAGATCGCCTCGTGCTCGGCGAGGGTGCGCCCGGCGGCCTGGGCGTCGACCAGGCCGCGCCAGACGCGTGCCCGCAGCGTGCGCCCGGAGATGCCCTCCAGGATGGTGAGCAGGGACTCGTTGCCGGTGGCCGCCACGACCGCCCGGTGGAAGGCGGCGTCGTGGGCGTTGAGCTGCTCGCTGTCGTCGCGGGCCTCGCGCATGGCGTCCAGGTGCCGCTTGACCTCGGCCAGCTGCTCGTCGGTGATCCGGGTGGCGGCCAGCGCGGTGGCGACCGGTTCGAGGAGCCGCCGTACCTCCATGAGGTCCCGCAGGGCGCCCGAGTCGCCCTGGAGGAGCTCCACCGCGCCGCCCAGCCCCGCGAGGAGAAGGCTCGGCTGCAGACTGGTGACGTACGTGCCGTCGCCCCGGCGCACCTCGAGGACGCGCGCGACGGCGAGTGCCTTGACCGCTTCGCGGGCGAGGTTGCGGGACAGACCGAGCTGGGCCGCCAGGTCCGGCTCCGGTGGCAGCTTGGAGCCCGGGGGCAGCGCGCCCGAGCGGATCAGCTCACGGATCCGCTCGATGGCCTTGTCCGTCAGGGACACCGCGAACTCCTTCCGCTGTCGTACTTCGCCGGCACGTCCGGCCCGATGAGCCCGTGGGCGCGAAGATCGCTGACGCTGATGATACTGGGGTGTACACAGGCTCAGCAGGCAGCGCGGGCGCCGCCCCGCAGCGGCACCCGGCGCACGGAAAGCGACCTCATCGGCCCAGCCACCCGCCGTCCACGGGCAGTATCGCGCCGTGCACGTAGGCGGCCGCGTCCGAGGCGAGGAACACGGTGGCGCCCGCCAGATCGTCCGCCGAGCCCCAGCGCCCGGCCGGGATGCGGTCCAGGATCGCCCCGCTGCGCTGCGGATCGTCCCGCAGGGCCTGGGTGTTGTCGGTGGCGATGTAGCCGGGCGCGATGGCGTTGACGTTGACGCCGTGCGGGGCCCACTCGTTGGCCAGGGCCTTGGTCAGGCCCGCGACACCGTGCTTGGCGGCGGTGTAGCCGGGGACGGTGATGCCGCCCTGGAAGCTGAGCAGCGACGCCGTGAAGATGATCTTTCCCCGCCCCCGGGCGACCATCGCCGCGCCTACCGCCCGGCTCAGCGAGAACTGTGCGCTGAGGTTGATCTGGAGCACCGAATCCCAGTCGGCGTCGGTGTGCCGGGCCGCCGGGGCGCGCCGGATGGTACCCGCGTTGTTGACCAGGATGTCCACCGGACGCTCTCGCCCGGCCAGGTCCTCGCCCAGGGCCCGTACGGCGTCCCGGTCGGCGAAGTCGGTACGGATCGCCTCGAAGGAGCGGCCCGCGGCGACGACGTCCTTCTCCACCGCGCTGCCGGACTCCTCCAGCGCGGCGCTGACGCCGATGACGTCCGCGCCGGCCTCGGCGAGCGCGCGGGCCATGGCCCGGCCGATGCCGCGCCGGGCGCCGGTGACGACGGCGAGCCGGCCGGTCAGGTCGAAGAGGGTCATGCGAGGGCTCCCGTAGGGTCGTTGCCGCAGTCCACGAGGATCTTCATCACGTCGCCGCCCCCCTCCAGCGCCTCGAACGCGGAGGGCGCCTCGGTCAGCGGGACGACCTTGCTGATCAGCCGGTCGGCGGGGATCGTGCCGGCCGCCACCAGTCCCACCGCCCGTTCGAAGTCGGTGCGGTCGTACAACCGGGCGCCGACGAGGGTGAGTTCCCGCCAGAAGAAGCGGTGCAGGTTCACCTCGCGGGGCCGGGGGTGGATCGCCACCAGGCACAGCCGGCCCCTGACCCCGAGCGCCTCCACCGCGCTGTCCACCCCGGCCGCGGCACCGGACACCTCGAAGGCGACGTCCGCCCCCGCGTCGCCGGTCCACTCCCGCACCAGCCCGGCCACGTCCGTGGCGGCCGGGTCCCACGCGGTCAGCCCCAGCTCCTCCGCCAGGGTCCGCCGGTGCACGCTCGGTTCCACCACGCGGACCTCGGCGCCGGCCGCGCGGGCGACCAGGGCGATCAGGACGCCGACGGGCCCGCCGCCGACCACGACGACCCGCTCGCCGTCGCGTACCCCGGCCCGGCCGACGTCGTGCACGGCGACCGCCGTGGGCTCGACCAGCGCGGCCCGGTCCAGGGGGAGGGAGTCCGGGAGCCGGACGAGTGTCGAGGCGGGCACGGTCCAGCGCTGCTGCATCGCGCCCGGCGAGTCGATGCCGATGAAGTCGAGGTGCTGGCAGATGTGCCGGTGACCCGCGCGGCAGGCCGGGCAGGTGTCGTCCCAGCGCAACGGCATCACGGTCACCGCGTCACCGGGCCGCCAGCCCTCCACGCCGGGCCCGACGCGGACGACGCGGCCGGACATCTCGTGCCCGAGGACGGCGGGCGTGGTGACCCGGGAGTCCATGTCACCGTGGAAGATGTGCAGGTCGGTGCCGCAGATGCCGACGTAGGCGGGAGCCAGCTCCACCTCGCCGGGGCCGGGGGAGGCCGGCGCGGTGTCAGCCGTGTCCAGGGTGCGGGCGGACGTGTATCGCACGGCGAGTGTCATCGTGTCCTCAGGGTCCCTTCAGCGCGGACGCCGATGGTCGGCAGCAGGTGGGCGTAGGTGCGGGTGCCGGCGGTGACCACGGCCGGAGCCAGGTCGGGGGAGCGTGCCGCGTCGTAGAACTCGAAGCGGCCGAGTGTCTCCACGGGGACGGGGAACAGCCGGGAGCGGAAGCCGGCGATGGCCGGCGGCTCCGGTTCGCCCTCGGGCGGCACCCTCACATGGGCCTCCTCGACGGGGACCGACCGCAGCAGGACGTCCAGCACGCCGGTGACGTCCAGCAGGCCCGGCGCCAGGTTGAGATGGACCGTCCGGGCCCGCTCACCCACGGCGGTGCTCGCGGGACAGTGGCCGTCGGCGAGCGGCCCCCGGGCGCCGTGACCCGCGCCGGCCGGCGCTTCGAGCATTCCGGGGTGCGGGAGTTCGGTCAGGAGCACGGCGTCGTCCCTTCCTGCTCGGTGAGGCCGTAGAACGCGGTGGCGGTGCCGGCGAGGACCGCCTCCCTCTCGTCGGCGGAGCAGCCCTCCAGGAGCTCCTCGACGGTGGCGGCCCAGCGGTTCCAGCCGCCGGCGAGGACGCACACCGGCCAGTCGGAGCCGAACATCAGCCGCTCGGGGCCGAACGCGGTCAGCAGGGCGTCCCACACCGGGCGGACGTCGGCCACCGTCCACTTCTCGTGGTCGGCCTCCGTGATCAGGCCCGACACCTTGCACCGCACCTGGGGACGGCTCGCCAGACGTCTCAACTGCCGCTCCCAGTCGCCCAGGTCACCCCGGCCGACGGGCGGCTTGCCCGCGTGGTCCAGTACCAGCGGCAGCTCGGGCAGGCGCTCGGCCAGGCGGATCGCCTGCGGGAACTGGTGACTGCGGATGAGCACGTCGTACCCGAGTCCGCGCTGCCCCACGGCACGCAGACCCCGTTCCACGCCAGGCCGTTGCAGCCAGTCGGGATCCGTCTCGCCCTGCACGAGGTGGCGAACGGCCCGCAGATGCCGGCCACCCGGCCCGGACCGCAGTGCGTCGAGTACGTCCCCGATCTCGGGGGAGGTGAGGTCCGCCCAGCCGACGACCGCCCCGATCAGCGGATCGTCGTCGGCCATCGCCAGCAGCTCCCGCGTCTCGGGCACGGAGGCCACGCACTGCACGGCGACGGTGCTCGTCAGCCGCCGGCCGGCGATCGTCCGGGTCGCGGCCGCCCGCAGATCGGCCGGGCCGAAGGTACGGCGGATCGGTTCGTGGCCGGGTTCGTCGAGCCAGGGCTGGGGACGCCGGTCCAGGTCCCAGACGTGGTGGTGGGAGTCGACGAGCCGGGCGGCGGGGGACTCAGACACGGGCGGTCCAGACGGGGCCGTCGGGGTAGGCGTACTCCTTGAGGGAGGCCTGGTGCATCTGGGCGCTCAGCCCGGGCAGGCTCGGGGCGAGGTAGTGGCCGTCGGCGACGCGCACGGGGTCGACGAAGTGTTCGTGCAGGTGGTCGACGTATTCGATGACCCGGTCCTCGGTGGTGCCGGAGACGGCGACGTAGTCGAACATCGACAGGTGCTGCACCATCTCGCACAGCCCGACTCCGCCGGCGTGCGGGCAGACCGGCACCCCGAACTTCGCGGCGAGCAGCAGGATGGCGATGTTCTCGTTGACGCCGCCGACCCGGGCCGAGTCGATCTGGACGATGTCCACCGCGCCGGCCTGGAGGAGCTGTTTGAACACGACCCGGTTGGCGACGTGCTCGCCGGTGGCCACCTTGATCGGGCTGACGGCCCGGCGGACCGCGGCGTGCCCGAGGATGTCGTCCGGTGAGGTGGGTTCCTCGATCCAGTACGGGTCGTAGGGGGCCAGGGCGCGCATCCAGTCGATGGCGGGCTGGACGTCCCATCTCTGGTTGGCGTCGACGGCGATGCGGATGCCGTCGCCGACCGCGGCCCGGGCGGTGCGCATCCGCCGGATGTCGTCCTCCAGGGACGCGCCGACCTTCAGCTTGATCTGGGTGAAGCCGTCCGCCACGGCCTCGCGCGCGAGACGGGCGAGTTTCTCGTCGGAGTAGCCGAGCCAGCCGGGGGTGGTGGTGTAGGCGGGGTAGCCGCGCTCCAGCAGGCGGGCGGTGCGCTCTTCGCGGCCCGGTTCGGCACGGCGCAGGATCTGGAGCGCCTCCTCGGGGGTGAGCGCGTCGCTGAGCCAGCGGAAGTCGACCTGGGCGACGAGTTCTTCGGGGGACATCCCGGCCAGGAAGCTCCAGACGGGCTTTCCCGCACGCTTGGCGGCGAGGTCCCAGGCGGCGTTGACGACCGCCCCGATCGCCATGTGGATGGCTCCCTTTTCCGGTCCCAGCCAGCGCAGTTGGGGGTCGTGGACGAGGGAGCGGCTGAACGCGCCGAGGTCGCCGCAGACCTGCTCGACCGACAGGCCCACGACATGCGGGGCGAGGGTGGCGATGGCGGCGGCCTGGGCGTCGTTGCCGCGGCCGGTGGTGAAGGCCAGCGCGTGGCCCTCCAGACCGTCGGCGGCGTCGGTGCGCAGGACGACGTAGGCCGCCGAGTAGTCGGGTTCGGGGTTCATCGCGTCGGAGCCGTCCAGGTGCTCGGACGTGGGGAAGCGCACGTCGAGAACGTCCAGGGCGGTGATGCGGGCCGACGAGGGCACAGCGGAGGACATGGCAGCAACTCCTGTGGTACGAGGCGGGAGATGGTCCCCCTGCGACGAATGCGTGGGCGGCGTACGGCGGTGACGGCCGCCTGGGTCAGTCCTGGACCTTGCCGCCCGTGATACGTGAGATGGTCAGCGCGACGAGGATGATCAGTCCGTTGAGGGCGCCGATCCACTGGGCTGGGACACCCGCCAGGGTGAGCACGTTCTGGATCATGAACAGCAGCAGGATGCCGCTGAACGCGCCGAACATGGTGCCCTTGCCGCCGTTGAGACTGATCCCTCCGATGACGGCCGCGGCGAAGACGGTGAAGATGTAGCCGTTGCCCTGCGCGGAGGCGACGGAGGCGAGCCGCCCGGACAGCAGCAGTCCGGCGAGGGCGGCGAGCACGCTGCCGGTGACGATGACGATCCACAGCACCCGGTCGGTGCGGATGCCGGCCGCCTTGGCCGCGTCGACGTTGCCGCCGATGGCGTACAGCGACCGCCCGAAACTGGTCCAGCCGAGCACCACGATCGCGACGGCGAACAGTGCCAGGCAGACCCAGATGGACGCGGGCATGCCGAGCCATTCGGCGGTGCCCAGGTAGAGCATCGAGGACGGCAGCTGGAAGAAGGTCTGACCGCCGGAGATCCCGGTGAGGATGCCGCGCAGCACGATCAGCATGCCGAGCGTGACGATGAAGCCGTTGAGGCCGAAGCGGATGATCAGCAGGGCGTTGACCACGCCCACCAGGACGCCCACGGCGAGCGTGACCGGGATCGCCCAGGCACCGGGCAGCAGGCCGAGTCCGTGCCCGGCGCCGGCCGGGACCACCAGCCAGGCGGCGACACCGGGCGCGAGGCCCATGGTGGACTCCAGCGAGAGGTCCATCCTCTTGACGATCAGTACCATCGTCTGGGCGAGGACCAGCAGGGCGATCTCGGACATGGTCTGCAGGACGTTGATGATGTTGTCCGGCTGCAGGAAGATCGGGCTGACGATCTGCCCGACGATCGCGATCACGACGATGGCCGGGACGAGGGCCAGGTCGCGCAGCCGGGCCAGGGGTATGCGCCCGCCGAGCAGTCCGGTCCGCCCGGCCTCTGGCTCGGCGGCCTTGGTGGAGGCCGTGCCGCCGACGACGGTGTCAGGCATCGAGGTCCACTCCTTCCATCGCGGCGACGAGGTCGTGGTCGTGCCAGCCGCGGTTCATCCGGGTCGTCACCCGGCCCTGGAACATCACCAGGACCCGGTCGCACATGCGCAGGTCGTCGAGTTCGTCGGAGGCGATGAGCACTCCCGTACCGGTGTCCGCGGTCTCCTCGACCTTGCCGAGGAGGAACTCCTTGGAGCGCACGTCCACGCCCGCGGTCGGATTGATCAGTACCAGCAGCCGGGGGTCGTCGGCGAGGGCGCGGGCCATGACGACCTTCTGCTGGTTGCCGCCGGAGAGAGCGGACACCGGCAGGTCGGGGCCCGGTGTCTTGATCGCCAGGTTCTCGATCATGGTTCCGGCGAGCCGGTCCCGGCTCCGACGGCTGAGGAAACCGTTCCTGCGCAGCCGGTGCGGGACGGACATCGTGGCGTTGTCCGCGACCGACATGCCGGGCACGAAGCCCTGGTGGTGCCGGTCCTGCGGCACGAACCCGGCGCCGGCGGCCAGGGCGGCGGGCACGCTGCCGGGCCGGGGCCGCCGCCCGGCGATCTCCACCTCGCCGGCCCCGGCGGCCCTGAGCCCCACGACCGTCTCGGCGACCTCGGTACGACCGCTGCCGGCGGCCCCCGCGAGCCCGACGATCTCCCCGGGGCCCACCGTGAAGGTGACGTCGGCGTAGCCGTGGCCCCCCAGGTCCCGTACCTCCAGCGCGGGCGTGGCACCGGTGCCCGTGGGGCCGGCCCGTCGCGTCTGCCGGTCCGTCCCCGCCTCCCCGGTCATCGCCGCCACCAGCTCGGCCCGCGGAAGCTCCGCGACCGGTGCGGTCACGACGTGCCGGGCGTCCCGGAACACCGTCACCATGTCGCAGATCTCGTAGACCTCCTGCAGGTGGTGGCTGATGAACAGGAACGTCACGCCCTGACGCTGCAGATCGCGGATCCGGCCGAAGAGCCGGCCGATCGCCGCCGCGTCCAGCTGCGCGGTGGGTTCGTCGAGGATGATGAACCGGGCGCCGAAGGACAGGGCCCGGGCGATCTCCACGAACTGCCGCTGCTCCACGCTCAGATCGCCCGCCGGGGTCTGCGGATCGACCTCGACCGACCAGGCCGACAGCAGTTCCTGGGCGCGGCGGCGGGTGCCCGGCCAGCTGATCAGCCGGCCGCGGCCGTGGTCGTGCCGGTTCAGGAAGAGGTTCTCGGCGACGGTCAGCGTGGGGATGATCGTCGACTTCTGGTAGACGCACGCCACGCGTTCCCGCCAGGCGTCGCGGTCCTGGAGCCGGGGCGCGGGGCGGCCGCCGAAGGCGACCGTGCCCTCGTCCGGGGCCTGCAGCCCGGTCAGGATGGACACCAGGGTCGACTTGCCCGCCCCGTTGCGGCCGACGAGCGCGTGGGTCTCGCCCTGTCCGACGGTGATCCGGGCGCCGTTCAGGGCCACCGTCGGACCGAATCGTTTGACGATGGCCGTCGCCTCCACGACGGGCGGCTCGGCCGTGGCCCGCCGCCCGCGGTCCGCCGCGGCGGGCTCGGGGCCGGTGGTCCGCTCCCCCTCGCTCATGTCAACCGCCTTGTTCTCGAAAGCTGTTGGGTATGGGACAGAACATGTCAGCCGAGGTTGTTGCCCCACAGCGACGTGTCGTCGCTCTTGACGCTGGACACGCCTCCGTAGGTGCCGCCGTCGGCCGTGACGAGCGGAGCCGAGAGCTGGTCCTCCAGCAGCCCTTCGCGGACCTGGATGATCGTGCTGTCGTGGTCGGTCTTGCCGGGCTTGAACGTCTTCCCGTCGATCGCGGCCTTGAGGTAGTAGAGGGCGTACTTGGCGTAGAGGTCGGCCGGCTGGGAGACCGTGGCGTCGATCTTCCCGCCTGCGATGTCCTTGAGCTCCTCGGGGATGCCGTCGTTGGAGACCACGAACACGTGCTTCTTGTCCTGCGGACCGACCAGCAGGCCCTTCTGCTTGAGCACCTGGAGGGTGCCGGACAGGGCGAAGCTGGACTGCATGTAGATGCCCTTGATGTCCGGGTGGGCGGTCAGGTCCGTCTGCAGCTTCTGCGCGGCGACCGCTCCGTCCCAGTTGGTGGCCTCGCCGAACACCTTGACGCCCGGGTAGTTCTTCTTCATGCAGTCGTTGAACGCCTCGGTGCGGTCCCGGCCGTTGATGGAGGAGAGGTCGCCCTGCAGCATGACGACCTTGCCCTTGCCGCCGAGTTTGGTGCCCAGGTACTGGCAGGCCTTCTCGCCGTAGGCACGGTTGTCGGCGCGGACGACCATGTAGACCTGGCCGGCGTCGGGCCGGGTGTCGACGGTGACGACCGGGATCTTCTTCGCCGCCAGCTGCGTCAGCGTCGGCGCGATGGCGGCGGTGTCCTGCGGGGCCATCGCGATGCCCTTGACGCCCTGGCTGATGAACGTCTGCGCGTTGGCGGTGAGTTTGGCGACGTCGTTCTGCGAGTTCGTCGTCTTCAGCGAGAGGCCGAGCTGCTTGGCGGACGTGGGCGTGTACTTGATGTACGAGTTCCAGAAGTCGGTGTCGGAGCGCGGGTAGTCGACACCGACCAGCGGCTTGCCGTCCGACGAGGCCGCGGTGCCGGAGCTGTCACAGGCGCTCAGCAGCGTCATCGCGACGACGGCCGAAGCGGTGGAGCACAGGAGGGTTCTGAGTCTCATCGGCACTTCCTCGTGCTGGTTCCGGACGGAGTCGTCTCCGGTGGCGACGCCCTTACGCCGCCACCGGAGAGATGGGATGTATTTTTAGCCTCGGGGTGGACCTGCGTCTAGCCCTTGAGCAACTCCTGTGAGAAGTACCAGCTCAGTGGGGTGTGTGAACCGATGGTGCGGCCCGCTGGGTCGCGGATCCATCCCATCAATGACCTGCGCGACCGGCGACGTCGACAGCACGGCAGCGGGCGGAAGGTTTCAGCTCAGGGGCACAGGGAGGACGCGGTCGAGGAGAAATCATCGAAATGCGGTACCAGGCGCTCGTGCTGACCGGCGCGCGCTCCCTCAGCTCCTTCTGACGCCGACCGCCTGCGTGATCGCCACCGTGGCCGCGAGCACCGCCGTGGTGACCGTGAGCAGGACGCCCGTGGACCCGACGAGGGCTGCGGAGCCCGAGGCGCCCTGCAGGTCGCCGAGCGGGATGTTGACCGGGGAGATCCCCTTGCCCAGCAGCGCCGCGAGCAGCAGGGCCAAGGCGGTCACCAGCGCGTAGCCCTGGCGTCGGAAGACCAGCCGTGAGCAGAGCACGCCGATGGCGATGCCGATGAGGGCACAGGTGAGCTGGGACTCGACGCCGAGCACGGCACCGGCCCCCGTGAACGTGTGCTTTCCGAACGCCGGCGGCAGGACCGGACCGGCCGCCGTCAGTGGCAGGCACCACAGCAGGGCCGTGCCGACCGATCCGAGCAGCACCCGCAGATGACTGCCCGCGGTGACGATCACGACCGAGCGGCGCGTCTGGTCCTCCAGGCCGATCAGGGCCATGGTCTGCCGGACCGAGCACACCAGCATGGCTCCGGCCGCCGAGCCGTAGGTGGCCGCGAGCGGGCCCGAGTCGCTGCTGGTCAGCACCGCCGGCAGACCGACGAAGGGGATCAGCGGCGCGAGATAGCGCTGCCACAGCACCATCACCGTGACCATGGAGCGGACCAGGGCGATCAACGCTGTCACGTCACTACACCGAGGCATCGATGAGGCGCGGCATCTCTTCGCTGTCACGTCAGCTGTGATCCGTCGTCCATCGTGAGCGGCGCCCATGCCGCCGCCGGGCGCGGGGATGCGCCCGCGACCCGTCATGGCCTCAAGAGGGACGTGTGAGGCGAATGGGGATGGTTACCCCCATAGGTACCCCCACAGAACGGAGACCACCCCATGGTGATCAAGAAGCTTCACGACATGGGCGTCCGCAGTGAGCATGCCTACATCGCCGGCCTGGCGTCGGTCGGGCTGAGCTTCGCCGCCTGGGCGACGAGCCTGAAGGCGGAACCGGCCGGCGTCGACCGCGCCGACCGGTGGGGCATCTTCGTCGGCGAATGGGCGCCGACGTTCATAGGCCTCGGCCTCGCCCTGTCGCACTATGAACAGCAGGAAGGCACCCTCAGCGGCTCCCTGCACGCTGTACGGCAGGCCGGCTGAGCCGGTCGGCCCGTCGGCGGCACGGTGCGCGGCCCGTGCGCCGTTCCTGTGCGGACAGGCATGGAGGGAGAATGAGGGGGTAGCCGTCGCGTCGTCAGCGGTTCGCGGCCGACCGCGGCACCGACTCGAACGCGGGAGGGGACCTTCATGGCGCTCATGAGCACGCCGGTGACGGACACGCACCACACCGAGCTGCCGGAAGTCCCCGACCCCTCCCGGGTGGCGCCGAAGGACGCCCGGGAGCTGTCGCGGCTGTTCTTCGAGCAGCTGGCGGTGCTGGAGGAGGGCACGCCGCAGCACAGCTACGCCCGGAACACGCTGATCGAGATGAACATGTCCCTGGTCCGCTACGCGGCCGGCCGGTTCCGCAGCCGTGGACCGGAGGAGATGGAGGACATCGTCCAGGTCGGCATGATCGGCCTGATCAAGGCGATCGACCGGTTCGAGCTGTCGAGGGAGGCGGAGTTCACCTCCTTCGCCATTCCCTACATCGTCGGTGAGATCAAGCGGTTCTTCCGCGACACCACCTGGGCCGTGCACGTACCGCGCCGCCTGCAGGAAGCCCGCGTCCAGCTGGCCCGGGCCACCGAGGAGCTGCGCAGCCGCCTGGGCCGGACCCCGACGGTGCGGGAACTGTCGGAGCTGATGAGCCTGCCCGAGGACGAGGTACGCGAGGCGCGCCTGGCCGCCAACGGCTACAACTCCTCCTCCCTGGACGCCGCGATCGGCGGCAGCGAGGACGGCGAGACCGCGCTGCAGGACTTCATCGGCGCCGAGGACGCGGCGCTGGAGCTGGTAGAGGACTTCCACGCCCTGGCCCCGCTGATCGCCGGACTCGGCGAGCGGGATCGGCGGATCATCCACATGCGGTTCGTGGAGGAACTCACCCAGGCTCAGATCGGCGAGCGCCTCGGCGTCTCCCAGATGCACGTCTCCCGGCTGCTCACCCGCTGCCTGACCCGGCTGCGCGAAGGCCTGCTCACCACCCGGTGAGACACGGCTCTGCCCGGCCGGTCAATCTGCCCGGCCGGTCAAGAGGCGACCGCCGCGCCGGAGCCGGCCGCACCGGAAGGGATCACCGTGAACAGTTCGTCGGCCTGCGTCAGCCGCAGCAGTCGCTCGGGCTGGGGCTGCAGGCCGGTGACGGCGAGGCGACCGCCTTCGGCGTGAAGGCGGCGGCGCAGCAGGATCAGCAGGTTCAGGCCGCTGGAGTCCATGAAGGGCACCCCCGACAGGTCCAGGTACAGCGTCCGGCCGGCCGGCGGGACGGCGGAGGCTGCCTCGGCCAGTGCCGGACAGGTCTGGAGGTCCAGCTCCCCGCTCACGGTGATCACCGTGCGGTCGGTGTGCTGCTGTGTCACCACGGTCAAAGCGTCCACGGTTCGCCCCTCGGTTCCGGGGTCGAGCCCATCACGTCCTCCGCTGAGGGAGGACATCAAGCACGCGGCATGGGGTCGCGTACAGCCGAGCGAGACAACCCGTACCGCGTCCCGGTCACCGTGAAGGTGACCTGCAAGACCGGCGCGGGGCCTCCCACCAGACCAGGCTGGTTGTGCCTCGAGCGTCGCACACGCGGTACACCGATGACCAGCCCACCCCCTGGGGCGCAGGGAGCGGGCGGCGGAGGCGCGACGGCCGCGTCCGGCCGCACTCCGGCCCGGGACGCCCGGCGCCGGGGTGCGGTCAGGAGTCGGCACGGTCAGGAACCGACGAGGCGGCGTACGTTGTCGACCGAGCCGCAGTCGGCCTCCAGCTGCCGGTCGCGCTCCTCCTGGAACGCCGCTCCCAGTTCCTCGCGCCGTTCCGTCGCCACGTTCTCGCGCGCGCCGTTGAGGATGGTGCGTTCTTCCTCGTCGGCGTGGTGGGTGACGGCCTCCACCAGCTCCTCCAGCTTGGAGTCCCACTCCTCGGAGCCGACCTCCTCCACCTCCAGGAGGTCCAGGAGGGCCTTGTTGCCCTCGTCGTGCTCGTGCTCGCCGTGCTCGACCTCTTCGTCGTCGATGTTCTTGTACCTCTTCAGGGCGGGATAGACCTTGGCCTCCTCGGCCACCGCGTGGGCGATCAGCAGGCCCGCGAACTCCTGGAGCGCGGCGGCCCGGTCGGCTTCGACGCTGCGCATCAGACGGAACAGGTCCTCCATGCGCCGGTGGTCTTGAAGGATGAGCTCGACGACGTCCCGGGTCTCGGCCATGGCAGGGCACCACTTTCGTGTGAACGGTTGGGGTCACCATCCCTTACCCGCACCGTCCGCATGGATGGCTTCCCGGCATTGACGGCTTCCCGGCTCCGCGGCCGGGGCACCGGGGCAGTCACACCGTCGGCGCTGCCCGGGCATGACGGCCGGAAGCCGGGGCAT
Source organism: Streptomyces sp. NPDC004542 (assembly GCF_040610035.1). Classification (NCBI taxonomy): domain Bacteria; kingdom Bacillati; phylum Actinomycetota; class Actinomycetes; order Kitasatosporales; family Streptomycetaceae; genus Streptomyces; species Streptomyces sp. NPDC004542. The sequence continues at coordinate 90,247 of NZ_JBEXLP010000004.1, read as the reverse complement.
ACGGCTCGGTGTACTGACCATGTGATTCGTGGTGATGAGGGAGACTCCTGATGCTGATGGCACACCCCGCCGTACTGACGAACCTGATCGAACAGTACGAGACCCTGCGGATACTGCAGGCCGAGGACGGCGGCCCTGAGGTGCGCCGGCGTATGGACGACGTCGCCTACACCTTGTGCGTGGCCACCGGCACCCGCGACATCGACGCCGCGCTCATCGCCGCCCGCCACCGGCTGCCGGGCGCCCGCCCGCAGGACGACTCCCTGCTCACCGCCTGACCGTGCCCGGGCTCGCCCCGCCCACGTCATGAGCACCAGTCGCGATCCGCTCACCGTGGCCGGCTCCCAGGAGCTGACCCGTGGTATTTGTTGCGCACCCGGACGGCCCTGTCACACGTGTACGCGCGGCGGGCGTGGTACCCGGCGGGGAGACGGCGTGCTGCGGAGGGACGGGGTCGAGGTGGCAGGGCGGATCAACGAGCCGGAGGGCGATGGTCGCGGCGGACGGGGCCTGGAGGCGGCGGAGGCGACGATCGCCCTGTCCGGCGCGGGGGCGTGCATCGCCGAAGCACGCCATCGGGCCACCGCCTTCCTCACCGAGTACGAGCGCGGCCACCGTTCACGGGTGCCGGACCGTGTCGTGGGCCTGGCCGAGCTGGTGGTCAGCGAGCTGGTCACGAACGCCTGCAAGTACGCCCCGGGCCCCGTCCTGCTGTGCCTGCGTCTGGCGGGCGAAGCGCTCGAGGTGGAGGTGTGGGACAGCGACCCGGTCCTGCCGGCGGTGAGCGGTGCGGACCCCCAGCGGGTGGGCCGGCACGGCCTGGAGATCGTGGAGGCCGTAGTGGCCGATCTCGCCGTCCTGCGGGAGACGGTCGGCAAGCGCATCACCGCGCGCATCCTCCTCACCGCCACCTGAGAACCGGGCGTCAGACGCGGGAGGCGAACAGCTCGGCCAGGTGCCGCGTCGGCACCTGGGCCAGGTCGTCGAGCTGGACACGGCAGGACATGCCGTCCGCCAGCACCACCGCGTCCGGGTGGGCCCGTACCGCCGGCAGCAGGTGCGTCTCGGCGACCGCGACGCTGACCTCGTAGTGTCCCCTCTCCACACCGAAGTTGCCGGCCAGGCCACAGCACCCCTGCACCTTGGTGACCGTCGCGCCGGCCTTCTCCAGCAGACGCTGGTCGGTGTCCCACCCGATGACCGCGCTGTGGTGACAGTGAGGCTGCGCGACCACCTCCACACCGGTCAGGTCGGGCAGCGGCAGGCCGAGGCGCTCGACGAGCTCGGCGAAGCTCAGCACCCCCGGCGCCGGCACGCCCGCCTCCTCGGTGTCGCACAGCTCTGCCGCGTCGCCGCGCAAGGTCGCGAGACACGACGGCTCCAGCGCCATCACGGGGATGCCGCTGCGCACGTAGGGCGCGAGGGTGCGCACGGTCCGGCCGACGATGGTCCGCGCCCGGTCGAGCTGACCGGTCGTGATCCAGGTCAGGCCGCAGCAGGCGGCCTCCGGGATCACGCGGACCGTGAGGCCGTGCGACTGAAGGAACCGGATCGCCGCCAGAGCGGACTGCGGGAAGAAGTGGTCGGTGAAGGAGTCCGCCCAGATCCACACGTCGGCCGGCGCGGGCCCCGCGTGAGCCGCCTTCGTCGCCTTCCTCAGCGTGGGCGAGGCGAAGCGCGGCACGGACCGCCGGTGGTCGATTCCGGCGGCCCGCTTCGCCAGCGCCGCGAGCGGCCCGGCCCGCAGGAACAGGTTGGCGGGCCTCGCCAGCGGCGCGGTGAGCCGCATCCACTGCGGGAGCCGCCCGAGGAACAGGTGCGACCGCGGCCGGCGCAGCCCGGCGACGTCGTGCCGCTGGTGCAGCACCTCGCTCTTGTAGGTGGCCATGTCGACACCGCTGGGGCAGTCGCTCGCACACCCCTTGCACGCCAGGCACAGGTCGAGCGCCCCGGCCACGGCCGGGTCCGCCGGTCCGCCGCGCAGAAGACCACCGTCGAGCGCCTCCTGCAGCACCCGGGCCCGGCCGCGGGTCGAATCCCGTTCGTCCCCCGTTGCGAGGTAGGAGGGGCACATGACCCCCGCGGTCCTCGGCGCCACGCACTTCCCGACGCCGGTGCACCGGTGCACGGCGGCGCCGAGGTCCCCGGCGTCGTGCAGCAGCCGCAGTCCGGAACGCACCCGCGCCCGGGGGCGCACCGGGCGCAGGTCGTCGGTGATCGGAACCGGGTCGGCGATGATGCCCGGATTGAGGATGCCGTCGGGATCGCAGACTGCCTTGACCTGCCGGAACAGGGCGAGGGACGTCTCGTCGTACATCAACGGCAACAGCTCGCCGCGGGCCCGGCCGTCACCGTGCTCTCCCGACAGCGTGCCGCGGTAGTCGCGCAGCCGCAGCGCACAGGCGGTCATGAAGTCGCGGAACACCGCGGCCGAGGCCGCCTCGCCGGGCCGGAACGGGAAGTCGATGCGGCAGTGGACGCAGCCGTCGCCGAAGTGCCCGTACGGGACGCCCTGGAGGCCGTGCTCCCGCAGCAGTTCCTCGAAGTCCCGCAGCCACGCACCGAGGTGCTCAGGCGGCACGGCGGCGTCCTCCCAGCCGCCGTACGCCGGTGTCGGCAGCGACCGGCCGGCGAGCCCGGCACCGTCCTCCCGGATGCGCCACAGCGCGGCCGCCTCCCGCGGGTCGTCGACGGGCCTGGCGTCCAGCGCGGCGCCCGCGGCGACGAGCCGCCGCACCGCGTCCGTCGCGTCCTCGCCCGCCACCTCCGCGAACAGCCAGCCGCGCCCCCTTGGCAGGCCGGGCACCTCGGATCCGTCGGCCCGCACCAGGTCCACGATGCGCGCGTCCATGCCCTCGCACGCGACGAGCCGGCCCGGTGCCGCGGTGAGCAGCGCCGGTACGGCATCGGCCGCGTCGGCCATCGTCGGGTACCCGAGCACCAGCATCCTGCGTTCGACCCGGTCGTCGACCAGCCGGACGGTCGCATCGAGGACCATGGCCAGCGAGCCCTCACTGCCGACCAGAAAGCGTTCGAAGCGGCGCCGCTCGGGCAGCAGGTGCTCCAGGCCGTAGCCGCTGACCTGGCGGCCGAAACGGCCGAACTCGGTCCGCAGATGGGCCAGGTTGGCGTCACCGACGGCCGCCAGCCGCCTCGCGGTGTCGCCGCCGGGTCGGCCGCCCTCCTCCCGGGAGAGTTCGCCGTTGCCGTACAGCACGCGCAGCGACTCGACGTTGTCCACCGTCCGCCCGTAGCCCAGCGCCCGAGACCCGCAGGCGTTGTTGCCGATCATTCCGCCGATGGTGCAGCGGCTGTGCGAGGACGGGTCGGGTCCGAACCGCAGCCCGTGGGGCGCGGCCGCGCGCTGCAGGTCCGCGTGGACCACGCCCGGTTCCACGCGTGCCGTGCGCGCGACCGGGTCGATGTCGATGATCCGGCCGAAGCGGCGGGTGTCGATGACGATTCCGTGTCCGACGGCGTTGCCGGCGATGCTCGTGCCCGCGCCGCGCATCGTCACCGGGATCCGCAGCTCGCGCGCCACCTCGTGGACCGCGATCACGTCGTCGGCACCGCGCGCTTCCACGACCGCGGCCGGGACGACGCGGTACAGGCTCGCGTCGGAGGAGTACAGAGCCCGGGTCAGGGGCGAGTCGTCGAACTCGACTCCTGCGGCGCGAAGAGCGGCGGCGAGGTCGTGCTGTGCGTCAGCGGGCATACCTCAGGCTAGCCAGGTCGTGATGAGTCCGGGCGTCGTGCACGTGCACGGGAGCGGAGCGCCGATGTCCAGGAATGTTCTCGTGCGGCGGGAACAGCCGGTCGGGGCGGCACTGTTGCACCGGCGGGGGCACCGGCGCCGAGCGGGCGGGAAACTGCACAGACCAGAAGACCGTCCGCCCTGACGCGACGGCCCCCGGGTCCGCGGTGGGCCCGGCCGCCCGATGCCGGGCGGCCGTCCGTACGCCTGCCGCGGACTCGGACCGAGGCCATTTCACACAGGAGGACTGCTTCATGACTGACCGGCCCTTGACGCTCATGGCGGTGCACGCCCACCCCGACGACGAGGCGACCGGAACGGGAGGTGTCCTCGCGCGGTACGCGGCGGAGGGCATCCGCACCGTTCTCGTGACGTGTACCGACGGCAGTTGCGGTGACGGGCCGGGGGGTGTCAAGCCGGGCGACCCCGGCCATGATCCGGCGGCCGTCGCCCTGATGCGGCGCCAGGAACTCGAGGCGAGCTGCGGCATCCTGAAGGTCGGTCATCTGGAGATGCTGGACTACGCCGACTCCGGGATGATGGGCTGGCCGACCAACGATGCCCCGGGATCGTTCTGGCGGACACCCGTGGAGGAGGGCGCTGCCCGGCTTGCGGAACTCCTGCGCCGTCACCGGCCGGACGTGGTCGTGACCTACGACGAGAACGGCTTCTACGGCCACCCCGATCACATCCAGGCGAACCGCATCACGATGGCGGCGCTGGCGATGACCGTGACGACACCGAAGGTGTACTGGACGACGGCGCCCCGCTCGATGTTCCAGCGGTTCGGGGAGGTCATGCGCGAGCTGGGTGCGGACTGGCAGGAGCCCGATCCCGCCGAGGCCGCCGCCGTGGCCGAGATCGGGCTCCCCGAAGAGGAGATCACCACCTGGGTGGACACCACCGCGTACGGCGGTCAGAAGTTCGACGCGCTGGCCGCGCACGCCAGCCAGGGCGAGAACATCTTCTTCCTCAAGATGGGCCAGAAGAAGTTCACCGAGTTGATGGGTGTCGAGACGTTCGTACGTGTCCAGGACACCACCGGCGCGGCCGTGCCCGAGAACGACCTCTTCGCCGGGCTGCGCTGATCCGCCCGCCCTCCGGGACCGGCCGGAGCGGGGCGGGCCGGTCCCGGAGGGCGGGACAGCAGGCGCGGTGTCAGTGGGTCGCGCTGCCCGCGACCCACTCGCTCCACGGCATGTTCCAGTCGCTGAGCCCGTTGTCCGCGGCCAGCGGGGTCTTGTCCGCGGAGTTCTTGATGATCACGACGTCACCGATCAGCGAGTTGTCGAAGAACCACGCGGCGGGCCGGCTGCTGTCGCCGCCGCCCTTGACGTCCTTCAGGCCCACGCAGCCGTGACTGGTGTTGACGTGGCCGAAGACCGAGTCGGCACCCCAGTAGTTGCCGTGGATGAACGTGCCCGAGGCGGTCAGACGCATGGCGTGCGGTACGTCCTTGATGTCGTACGCGGGCTTGCTGTCCTTCATGAGGCCGACGGTCGCACCGTTCATATGGGTGTGCCCGAACTTCTCGGAGATCACCATCTGACCGTTGTACGTCGGGTGCTCGGGGCTGCCGGACGAGATCGGGACGGTCCTGATCGTCTTGCCGTCCCGTACGACGGTCATCGTCTTCGTCCGGGCGTCGACCGTGCTGATCTGGCTCCGGCCGATCTTGAACGTGACCGTCTTCCGGACGCCTTGGACGTCGAGCTGCACGGTGACGACGGAGCCGGGCTTCCAGTAGCTCTTGGGGCGGAAGTCCAGGCGGGTGTCGCCGAACCAGTGGCCGACGCCCCGCTGGCCGCTGCTGGAGCTGACCTGGATGCTCGACTCCACGGCGGCCTTGTCGCCGACCGCCTTGTCGAAGGTGACCGTCACCGGCATGCCCACGCCGACGGTCGAGCCGTCCTCGGGGGAGAGGTGCCCGGGGAAACCGCCGGCCGGGGAGACCGTGCTGATCGTGGCGTTGCCGGTGACGGAGCGGCCCTGGGCGTCTTCGGCGTCCGCGGCGATCTGGTACCGGGTGGCCCGCTTCAGGCGGCCGTCCGGCTCCCAGGAGGTGCCGTCCGGGGACAGGGTGCCCGGGATCTCGTCGCCGGTGGCGACGGCTGTCATGGTCACCTGGGTGAGCTTGCCGTCGCTGACGGTGACCCGGACGGGGTCGTCGACCCCGACGTTGTCGGCACCCTGCGGGGGGCTGATGTCTATTCGGGCCTCGGAAGCGTCCTGGGCTGCCGTCCGATCCGTCGGCGCCTGCGATGTCGGCTGATCCCCGGCGTTGTTCCCGCCATCGGCGGCGCTGCTGGTGCCGCCGACCGTGACGGCGAGCACGCCGCCGAGTACGCCGGCCGCGGCCGCCAGTCCGATGTGTCGTTTGCCTGCCGTGATCAAACGCTTCTCCCATGCCGCTGGTCCTTGATTCCCGGAGCCGGTCGCCGCAGTGGTGGACAAGCCCCGAGAACTACTTATATCCAGGTATCTGTCCAGAAAGGGACAATTATGGTGAAGGTCACGCACCGTCCCCGGGTGTGATGAGGCGCGGCCCGGCGTTCAGCGGAGCGGTGATGTTGTCGGCAGGCGGCCGCCGCATCCGCTCGCCGTCGGCGGGGCCCGCCCATCGTGGTCGCGAGCGGCAGTCGCTCCTCGTCGAGGTCACGAGGCGCGGCTCCAGCGGCGGCTGCCGCAGCGACTTCCTTCCCCCGGGGACCCCCGGGAGCCTCCTTTCGGGTGGCACCATCGCCGTCCTGCCTGACCGGCCGCCATGGCAGCCAGGCCGACGGCGATGGAGGCGGCGCCGCCGCACCCCTCCGCCGCGTCGACGAGCGCGGTCGGTGTCAGTACCCGGTGATCGCGGTAACCGCCGGTCACCCGGATGAGCAGGGCCGCGGTCATGGCGCTTGCTCCACCTGGCTGACGACGGCCCGCCTCCGGCCCGGCATGACGCCGGGCCGGAGGCGGGCCGTCACCGTCTGCTGAGGCTGTCCACTGCGAACGGCCCCACGCGTCAGGTGGCCACGCGGTGGCGGTGGACGGCGTCGAGGGCCCGGTCGACGGGACCCAGAAGCGGCGCGGCCAGCTTGTTCCGGGCCTCGTTGTCGACCCACCGGTGCGGCCGGGTAGGGGCATAGGCCTGGGTCAGCTTGACCTCGGCGCCCAGCATCCGCAGCCGGCTGGGGCTCAGTGCCGGCGCAGCGCCCGGAACTCCTCCCGCTCCTCACGTGTCGGGTCAGTCGCGGATCCCGTCGATGTCGACCAGGAGGTGGCGCGGACCGCGGAAGATCTGGTTGTGCCGGTACGGCGGCGGGTCCTCGACGAGCCGCGGGTTCTCCACGCGCCGGAAGAACTCGCTGACCGCGACCTGGACCTCGAGCCGCGCGAGCGGCGCGCCGAAGCAGAAGTGGATGCCCTGGCTGAAGCCGAGGTGCTGGTTGTCGGGACGTTCGAGGTCGACCCGGTCGGGGTCGGTGAAGCGTTCCGGGTCGCGGTTCGCCGAGCCGTACACCAGGAAGACGGGCGCGCCCTTCGGGACGGTGGTGCCCGCGATGTCGATGTCGTCCTGGGCGGAACGGGTGTGCCAGAACTGGACCGACGACTCGAAGCGCAGCAGCTCCTCGACCCCGGGCACGATCAGCTCGGGCCGACGGCGCAGCTTCTCCAGCGCGTCCGGGTGCCGCAGCAGGGTCAGCACGCTGTGGGCGATGAGGTTGACCGTGGTCTCGTGCCCGGCGAAGATCAGGAGCAGCGCGTTGCTCGCCAGCACGCCCTTGGACATCCGCCCTTGTGAGCCGTCCTCGTTCACCATCGCCGAGAGCATGCCGGGTCCGGGCTGCTCTGCGTACCGGTCGAGCAGCTCTTCCGCGAACCGTTCGAAGTCCTGCACGGCCCGGCGACCTCCTGCCAGCCGGCTCCGCATCTCCTCGGAGGCGGCTTCCGGCCCGAAGTCCAAGGCGTCCAGGGCCGTCTCGATCCAGTGGTGGAAGCGTGACTCGTCCTCCACCGGCACGCCCAGGACCTTGCAGATCACGGTCACCGGCAGGGGATAGGCGAATTCGTCGACGGCGTCGATCCGGGTCTTGCCCCGCATGTCGTCCAGCAGGCCGCCGGTGATACGGCGGATCTCGGGCTCCAGGTCGGAGATCAGGTGCGGTGAGTGCGGCGGGCCGGCGAAGTGCGGCATCATCAGGTGGCGGTCCCGGTCGTGCTCGGGTGGATCGCACAGGATGATGTTCGGCTCCAGGGAGATGACGGTCTCCCTGATCGGCTCGGCCCCTGGCTGGGCCGAGCCCTCGGCCGGTTCCGGGGCGGGGGCCAGGGCGGAACGCTTTCTGGGATCCGAGCTGATCCGCGGGTCGTGGAGCAGGGAGACGATCTCCCGGTAGGTGCTGACGACGTAGGTGCCGTCCGGCTGCCGCGACACGGGCGTCTTGCGCAGTTCCTCGTAGAAGGGGTACGGGTTGGCGCGGTTGGCGTAGCGGAGGGCCTGCTGCCAGGGGGTTTCCTCGGTCATGAGAGGCTTCCCTCTTTCTTCCTGTCGGTCTGTCCGCTTGCACGCTCGCCCCGGCGGCCGCGTCGGCGTCAGCGGCGCCGAGGACGGAACTCAGCCCTTCGCTCGCTCGGGTCGTGGCCGGTCAGGACAACGTCGGGGACTCCCCCGGGGGCGCCGCGTTCAGGGAACTCGGCCGGAACCGGCTTCATGTCGGACGGCCGGTCCCAGCCCGGTGGCGGAGGCGGGAACGGGGCCGACCGCTGGATCAGGTCTCCGTAGTACTCCAGCCACTTGCCGTGGTCGAAGGTGACGGCGGCGACGATGCGGCCCCGGTGGCCGTAGGCGGCCGCGAAGCGACGCTCCTCGACGGATCCCTGCGTGAAGACGATCTCGTCGCCGAAAGGCGGCACGCCGACGGACTTGATGTTGACGCCGAACTGACCGGACCAGAAGCCGGGCAGCAACAGATGCGGGTAGTAGTGCGGCTCCAGGTTCACCATGTTGTGGGCCGCGACCTCGGCGCCGAGGACGGCATTGTCCCAGTGCTCCATCGCGAGGAACTGGTACTCGTACAGCACGTGCGGCGCCCGCGCGACGTCACCTGCCACGTAGACGCTGTCGGTGACCACGCCGTTGATGTCGAAGGCACGACCACCGGCGTCGCACCCGACGCCCCAGAAGCCGGCCGCCAGCCCGGAGCCCTCCAGCCATTCCACGTTGCGGATCGACCCCAGGGAAGCCACCACCACGTCGGTGTCGACGGTGGTTCCGTCCGACAGACGCGCGCACCGTACGTGTCCGCCAGAGTCGCCCTCCAGTGAGGACACGCCCAGCCCGCACCGCAGGTCCACGCCGTGATCGCGCTGCATCTGGGCGGCGATCTCCCCGATCACTCCGCCGAGCGCGCCGACCAGCGGCGCCGAGCCACGCTCGACGACGGTCACCGAGATGTCCAGTTCGCGGCAGACGGAGGCCACTTCCGAGCCGATGAACCCTGCGCCGATGACCAGGACCCGAGACGGCGGCTCGGCCAGCGCCTTCTGCAACTGTGCGGCATCGTCACGCGAGCGAATCGTGTGGACCCCGTGCAGGGCGGCCTCGGCCGGGTTCGGCCACTGTCGCGCGCGGGTGCCCGTGGCGATCAGCAGCCGGTCGTACGGGACCTGCTGACCGTCGGCCAAGCGCACCTGCTTGGCGGTGCGGTCCAGCCCGGTGGCCGCCACCCCGAGCCGCCAGTCCGCGTCCACTTCCCGCATGCGGGGCAACGTCGTGTGGTCGGCCGGCACCCAGCCCTTGAGCACCTGCTTGGACAGCGGGGGACGGTCGTAGGGCTCGTACGGCTCGTCCCCGATGATGGTCAGAGGCCCGGTGAAGCCCTCGTCACGCAGCGCTTCGGCGGCCCGCAGGCCCGCCAGGGAGGCGCCGACGATGACGATCCGGCCGTTCGCCCTGAAATTGCGCACCAACTCCGCGACCGCTTCCCGCACGGTCATGGCTCCGCGCTCCGCTCCACACCGTTCAGACGGTCGAGCTTGATCGCTTGCACCGGGCACGCCGCCGCGGCTCTCCGCACCTCCAGGCGCCGTTCGTCATCGGGGTTCGGGTCGTAGGTGAGTGCCTCCTGACCGCTCAGCCTGAAGACGTCGTGCGCCAAGTACACGCACTGCGCGTAGCCTTGGCACCGGTTCAGGTCCACGACGATCCGCATGGGCCGACTCCTTCCGTCCTGCCTCCGCCCCACAGCCACCCTTGACCTGGTCGTTCGGATACGCGGCGGTTGTCAGGCCTTCCGTCGGGCAACGAGCTGGACGACTCGTCCCTCCCCGGGCCGGGGCACCGGCTGAGCAACGCACGTGTTCGATCTTGCTCGGCGCGATGGCTGCGGCGACGCTTCCTGCCCGGTGCGCGTCAGGATCAGAGGGGCGCGATCCGCTTCCGCGGGTTCGGCGCGAGTTCTACCTCGGCCTTTTGCTCCTCAATGGGATTATTCTTTTGCCTTTCCGTGATCGCAAACCCGCTGACAGGGGCTCCCTTTCTTCTTCGCCGAGCCGATTGCTGCGCGACCGGACCGCCGAAGCCGGCGTCAGTCCGACCGAGGCAGGCCGGCACTGGCGCGTCTTCAGCGCACTCGACCCCGTACCTTCAGCGCCACCGTGGCAGGTCCCTACGCAAGTTTTGTACAGAGCAAAATTACCTGTCAGGCGCTCGACGAAATTCTGGGGGAGTGCCGCGTCGGTCAAGGCCGACGCGGACAGATCGTCATGCTCCCAGCCGTCGGCAGCCCAGCGCACGACCCCGTACGTCGCGTACGGGCACAGCATCACCTCGTGATCAACAGCTTGCTGACCACCTGGGTCGAAGTCGCCTCGATCCAGCTGTGCCGCCGGTGTCGGGCAGCCTCCCAGCCGGCGCCGGCGAACACGGCCGGTGTCACCAGGATCAGGATGCCGACCTCAGGGGCGACCATCACGGCCCAGTACAGGAATGCGCCGACCGCACAGCCGGGGCCGAACCGCGCGGGGTGTGCTTCACGTCGCCCCTGTGGGCGTGCAGAGCGGGAAACCCAGAGATCAGCGCACCCGACCCCGCGGTTTCAGCGGCACCGCCGGCAGCTCCGGCGCCGACAGCCGATCCCCGTCGTACCCCTGCACTTCCCCGAATCGTGTCCCACTCGTCCAGTCCTCCCGGGCCCGGGTGATCTCGTCCTGCGTACGCCCGACGAAGTTCCACCACATGACGAGCTCCTCGGCGAACGGCTCGCCGCCGAGCAGCATGACCCCGGCGTCCGACTCGGCCCGCAGGGGCAGTTCGGTGCGCCCGCAGCCGAGGTACAGCATCGACCCGGGCAGTACCGGCACGCCGTCGACGTGGACCTCGCCGGACATCGCCAGGACCCCGTACTCGAAGTCGGGATCGAGGGGCAGCCGGACGTCGGCGCCCCGGGTGAGCGCGAGGTCGGCGCCCACGATCGGCGTGTACGCGGTGCCGGGGGAGACGGCGCCGTCCAGGCCGCCGAGGAGGACGGTCGCGGTCAGTCCGGGTGCGGTGACCGTGGGCAGCACCGGATGGTGCTCGAACTTCGGCTCGGTGTGGCGGTGGGCGTCGGGCAGCGCGACCCAGAGCTGGGCGCCGTGCAGGAAGCGGGCGTGCGACCTCGGGCTCTCCTCGGAGTGGCTGATCGCCCGGCCCGAGGTCATCAGCCCGAGCTCCTTGGGGCGGATCGTCTGGAGGCTGCCGGTCGAGTCGCGGTGCAGCACCTCGCCCTCGTGCAGCCAGCTGACCGTCTGCAGGCCCATGTGCGGGTGCGGCGGCACCTGCATGCCGGGTTCGTCGGCGATGTCGTCGGGCCCGTAGTGGTCGACGAACGCCCAGGCGCCGATCATGCGCCGGCCCAGGTTGGGCAGCAGCCGGCGCACCTCGGTCGACCCGCCGAGTCGGACGTGGCGGGGGCTCAGCAGTTCGCGGACGGGTTCGGCGACGACGAATCCCCGGCCACCGCACAGGCTCGGCACGGGAGCGCGGTCAAGGTTGCTCATGCCGCACAACCTAGTCCCTCGCTTCCTGTGAGGACACCGCCACCCCGTCGCGAGCGGCCGGCCGCCGGCGAACGGGACCGGACCGGCCGGTGGGGTTCCCGCGCCTGCCGGCATCAGGCGCGGGAACCCCGGTCGAGGACGGGCCGGCCGGCAGCGGCCCGTCGGCTTCCGCGGACGGTCGGCGGCGCCGTCGAAGCAGGCCCAGGTGGAGGAAGACGCCGTAGAACCCCGTCGCCATGACGATGCCGGGGATCATCTGCGCGATCAGCAGCGCCGGGCTCAGCGCCCCGCCGCCGCGCGGGCGGAGCCTGGCCAGGGCGTAGCCGGCGGGGGCCGAGACGACGAGGGTGAGCGCGACCGTGCCGAGGCCGGGCGGCGGAGCCCTTGACGGGACCCTGCCCGGTGCGCACACCGTCCCGCCCACCGGGCGTTCGCCGGCGGCCGGCCGCAGGATGCCGGCCGAGGCGACGCCGGTCAGCCCGGTGACCACGCCCCTGTGGGCCACCGAGCCGGTGCTGTGCGGCGTCGGCGGCGCGACCGCCACCCAGGAGAAGGGGCCACCGAGGGCCGACAGGGTCTGGACGGCCAGGAGGACGCGCTGGGCGGGGCTGCCCCATGACGGCGGACGATCACCTTCCGCTGCCGTCACGTCCGCCTCCCCTGCCGACCCGGCGTATGGATCGCACGCCGCACCGGACGGCGTCTTACCGGGCGGACACCGTCCGGTCCGGCGTTCAGCCCAGCTTCTTCAGCAGTTCGGCGGCGAGCGGGGCGGAGGAGGCCGGGTTCTGGCCGGTGACCAGGTTGCGGTCCACGACCACGTTCGGTGCCCACGGCTCGCCCTCCCGGACCGCCACGCCCGCCTCCGTCAGCCGGTCCTGGAGCAGCCACCTGGCCTTGTCGGCGAAGCCGGCCTGGGTCTCCTCGGCGTTGGTGAACGCGGCCACCTCGTAGCCGGCGAAGGCGTTGGCGCCGTCGGCCGTGACGGCCGCGAGCAGGGCGGCCGGGCCGTGGCAGACCACGCCCAGCGGCTTGCCCGACCGCAGCGTCTCCACCAGCAGCCGGCCCGAGCCGGCGTCGACGGCCAGGTCCTCCATGGGGCCGTGCCCGCCGGGGTAGAAGACCGCGTCGAACTCGTCGAGCCGCACGTCCTCCAGCCGGACCGGTGAGCGCAGCTCGGTCATCTCCTCGAGGGTGCGCCGGACGGCGTCGGCGTTGTCCTGACCCCCGTTGACCTCGGCGGCCAGGCTGCCGGCGTCCACGGTCGGGACCACACCACCGGGGGTGGCGACGACGATGTCGTGACCGGCGTCCTTGAAGGCCCGGTACGGCGCGGCGGCCTCCTCCGCCCAGAAGCCGGTGGGGTGCTTGCTGCCGTCGGCCAGGGTCCAGTGGTCGGCGCCGGTCATCACGAAAAGGATCTTGGACATGTGTCACTCCGGGGGCGGTAGGTCATCACTGACGTCTATCGAACGTAGGCCATGGCATCCATGAGCATCCAATGGGGGACACCATGCCCGGCCGTATGGAGCACCGGACCGGGCAGGGCGCCTGGGGGGCCGGTCTCCGCTCGGCGCCCTCGGCGGCCGAGCCGAGCGGAGCGGGACCGGCCGGGGATCCCCGCTGTCGTCCAGGGTGGTGGACATGACATCGGTCAGGGGCATCGTGCCAGAGTGGTCACCGGCACGCGCGGGAGCGTGTTACCTGAGGGAGGGTCACCATGCAGGCACTGCACACGGTTTCTCTTCTCGGGACCGGTCTCTTCTGGACGGCTGCCTATGTGCTGCTGATCCGCACGGGGCTGAAGGAGCGGACCTTCGGCATGCCGTTGGTCGCGTTCGCCACCAACCTCAGCTGGGAGTTCATGTTCTCCTTCGTGCGGCCTCCGTCCGGCCCCATGCTGGTGATCAACATCGTGTGGTTCTGCTTCGACCTCGTCATCGGCTACACCGTCGTCCGCTTCGGCCGGGCCGAATTCCCCTACCTGCCCGACCGGTTGTTCCTGCCGGCGCTGGCCGCCGTCCTGCTGCTCGCCTACCCGGGCATGAACCTCGCCTCCGAGCAGTTCGACGACGGCGGGGGCGCCATCACCGCGTTCGGCAGCAACGTGGCGATGTCGGCCATGTTCCTCGGGATGCTCGCCGCCCGCCGGGGCCTGCGTGGCCAGTCCCTCGGCATCGCGCTGACCAAGCTCGCCGGTACCGGCTGCGCCTCCCTGACGCTGCTCACCGACCCCGATCCGGTACCGGGCCACGGGACCGCGCTGATGCACTACTTCTTCGTGGCCTGTCTCGTCCTGGACACGGCGTACGCCGTCGCCGTGTACACGGTGCGGCGGCACGCGGGCGAAGCGGGCCGCGCGGCGGCTTCCCCGGCCCCTCGGGCTGGACTCCCCGTACACAGCCTGGACGGGTAGTCTCGGAAGCCCGCCGAGCGAAGGAGTCCCGATGGCCGACGTGCTCCCCCTGGAGGCGGAGCGGGACGCGATCATCGCGGCGCTGGGTCCGGTCGTCGACGGCATCGTGGCGACCTTCGGCCCGGTCTGTGAGGTGGTCCTGCACGACTACCGGCGACCGGAGAAGTCGGTGGTCGCCATCGCCGGGGAGGTGACCGGACGCGCGGTGGGCGGGGCGATGAGCGAGATCGGCATGCGCATGGTCGCCCGGGGCGACACGGCCGCGGACGAGCTGAACTACCTCACCAGGACCCCGGCCGGGAAGCTCGTGAAGTCCTCCACGATGCTTCTGCGGGACTCCGGCGGCGCGGTGTTCGGCGCGCTGTGCGTGAACCTCGATCTCACCGCGCTGACCCAGGCCCACACCCTGCTGGGCGCCCTCGCCGGCACGGACGCCGCCGAGCCGCCGACCACCGCCTTCGGCGACGACATCGACGCGGTGGTGGACGCCATCGTCGACGCCCACCAGCTGCGGCAGAACGCGAGCTGGTCCCAGCTCGACCGGGCGCAGCGCCTGGAGCTGTTCCGCGGCCTCGACGAACGGGGCGTGTTCGCGGTGCGCCGGGCGGTCGAACAGGTCGCCGGCCGGCTCGGGATCTCCCGTGCCTCCGCGTACAACTACCTCGCGCAGGCCAGGGCGGAGGCCGGACCGGGCCGGTGACGCCGGGCCGAGGGGGCTCGAGTCACACCGGCAGCAGCCGTCCGGTCAGCCCGCCGAGCTGCCGGGCCGTGCGGCAGCGGCACCCGTGCATCTCGACCCGTTCCGCGCAGGCGGGCGCGGCCGGGTCGCCCGTGCCCCGCCGGGGGCGTGGTTCGGGATTCAGCCAGTAGAACCGGCGGGCCCGTCCGGTGATACGGCGTACGGCGGCCAGGTTCGGCTCGCTCATGTGGGTCCGGGCGTCATCGAGTACGAACACGGTGGTGCGCGGGCCGACCGCGTCGCCGTACCGCTCCGCGAACTCGCCCAGCGCCACGCCGTAGCCGCTGCTGCCGTGCCAGCCGGTGCGGGTGGCCTCGGCACGGACGCGGGCGCCGAGGCCCTCCGGGCCGGCGGCGCCGTGCTCGAGCAGTCCGGTCACCTCGTCGGGGCCCTTCGGCTGGGGCGGGCATCGGGTCCCGCGCTGTCCAAGCGCTTGTTCACCCGCTGGTCACCCGTCACCCGTCACCCCTCACCTGTCACCTGTCACCCGTCACGTGTCGTCCGGCCACCCGCCGCTTCCTCCGGCTCAGTCCACCAGCACGACCTCCAGCGTCCGCGGCCCGTGCACGCCCTCCACCCGGTCCAGTTCGATGTCGCTGGTCGCCGACGGACCGGAGATCCAGGTCAGCGGACGGGTGGGGTCGAGGCGTTCGAGGGCCTGGGGGACGGAGGAGACGACCTGGCCGGGGACGCGGACCACGCAGATGTGGTGGTCGGGGACCAGCGTGATGCGGCGCCGGCCCTGGTCGGGGCCGCCGTCCAGGACGATGGTGCCGGTCTCGGCGATGGCCACCGCGCAGCCGGTGACCACGCTGTCGACCCGGTCCAGCTCGTGCGGGGTGCTCCCGGCGCGGTCCGCGACCCGCTCCACGTCGGCGCCTTCGAGCCAGCGCTCGTCGAGACCCGGCGGGACCAGCACGGTCCTCGATCCCCGCTCGGCGAGCAACCGGCCGACCGTCGCGGCCAGTTCGCCGGCCGTGCACCGGTGCACGACCGCCCGGTAGTCCGCCAGGTTCCCGGCCAGCAGATCCACCGTCTCCCGGGCACCGAGCCCGCCGTGCTCGCGCAGGTAGTCACGCGGAACCGCCTGCTCGTACGGCACGTCGTCCGCCGGTACGTCCGCCAGCGCCCGCCGCACCCGGCCCAGGATCCGCTCCCTGCTGCTCACTTCGCGCCGTCCTTCCCACCTCGTGTGCGCTGCCACCAGTCGCGGAACGGCTCCTCCGGTACGGCCGGCAGATCCCGCGTCCCGCTCCACGCCCTGCCCGGGCCGGGCAGCGTCCGTGGATGGAGGCGGCGGGTGCGCGAGGCGAGCCGCTGTCCGGCGCGCAGGGCGCCCGGATGCGTGAACGCCCAGCGGGCCGCCCGCATCGCCGCGCGCTCGGCGGCGTGCCCCTTCGCGGGCTGGAGCACCACCTTGTTGCCCTCCCGCGTCACCGCCCCGCCCTCGACGACCCGCTCCCGCAGGTGGACGAGCACCTCGGGGATGTCGATGGCGACCGGGCAGACCTCGTAGCAGGCGCCGCACAGGGAGGACGCGTACGGCAGGGAGGCGTCGATCTCGCTCGCCGTGCCCCGCAGCTGCGGGCTGAGGATCGCACCGATGGGCCCCGGGTAGACCGAGCCGTAGGCGTGGCCGCCCGCCCGCTCGTACACCGGGCAGACGTTGAGGCAGGCCGAGCAGCGGATGCAGCGCAGCGCCTGGCGGCCGACCTCGTCGGCGAGGGTGTCGGTGCGGCCGTTGTCGAGGAGGACCAGGTGGAAGGTGCGCGGACCGTCGGCCGTCCCGGAGTCCGTGGTGCCCGTCCACATGCTCGTGTACGGGTTCATCCGCTCGGCCGTCGAGGAGCGGGGCAGCGTCTGCAGGAAGACCTCCAGGTCCCGCCAGGTCGGCACGATCTTCTCGATGCCGACCACCGAGATCAGCGTCTCGGGCAGGGTCAGGCACATCCGGCCGTTGCCCTCGGACTCGACGACCACCAGCGTGCCGGTCTCCGCGACCATGAAGTTGGCGCCGGAGACGCCGACCTTGGCGCGCAGGAACTTCTCGCGCAGGTGCAGCCGGGCCGCCTCCGCGAGTTCGGCGGGCGTGTCGGTCAGGCCCTCGGGGGCCGGGCGGCCCCACTCCTTCATCTCGGTGCGGAAGATGTCCCGGATCTCGCCCCGGTTGCGGTGGATGGCGGGGACGAGGATGTGCGAGGGCCGGTCCCTGCCCAACTGCACGATCAGCTCGGCGAGATCGGTCTCGTAGGCGCGGATGCCCTCGGCCTCCAGCGCCTCGTTGAGCCCGATCTCCTGCGTGGCCATCGACTTGACCTTGACGACCTCCGACTCGCCGGTGGCCTTGACGAGTCCGGTGACGATCCGGTTGGCCTCGTCGGCGTCCGCCGCCCAGTGGACGATGCCGCCCGCCGCCGTGACCGACTCCTCCAACTGGAGCAGGTAACGGTCCAGGTGACGGAGCGTATGATCCTTGATCCGCTTGCCGGCCTCGCGCAGCTGCGCCCAGTCCGGCACCTCCGCCACCGCGTTCGCCCGCTTGGCGCGGATGGTGTGGGTGGCGTGGCGGAGGTTGCCGCGCAGGGTCCGGTTGTGCACGGCTTCGTGAGCCGCCTCGGGGAAAGCGGGCATCCCGACGAACGTTCCGCTCATACGGCCGGCTCCTCCTCCGTGCTCGCCAGGATCTCCGCGATGTGCACCGGCCGTATGCCGGCTCCGAGCCGGGTCATGGTGCCGCCGATGTGCATCAGGCAGGAGTTGTCGGCCGCGCACAGCACCTCCGCGCCCGTCGACTCGGCGTTGCGCACCTTGTCCGCGCCCATCGCCGCCGAGACGTCGGAGTTCTTCACCGCGAACGTCCCGCCGAAGCCGCAGCACTCCTCGGCTCCCGGCAACTCCACCAGTTCCAGCCCCTTGACGGCCTGGAGCAGCCGGCGCGGCCGCTCGCCGAGCCCCAGACCCCGCAGCCCGTGACAGGTCGGGTGGTACGTCACCCGGTGCGGGTAGTACGCCCCGACGTCCGTCACCCCCAGCACGTCCACCAGGAACTCGGTCAGTTCGTACGTCTTCGGCACCACCGGCGCCAGCACGGCCGCGAGCCCGTCCCCGCGCCCCTCGGCGCGGGCCCGCTCGCCCATGCGCGGATACAGCTCCCGCACCATCGCCCCGCACGATCCGGAGGGCGTCACGATCGCCTCGTACTCCCGGAAGACATCGGAGAAATGCCGGGCCAGTGGTTCGGCCTCATGACGGTAGCCGGTGTTGTAGTGCGCCTGCCCGCAGCAGGTCTGGGCCATCGGGAAGTCGACCTCGACGCCCAGTCTGGTCAGCAGTTTCACCACCGCTCGGCCGGTGTCCGGATAGAGCGTGTCGTTGACACAGGTCAGGAACAGGGCGACACGCATCGCGGCTCCTCGGGGTCGGTCATCGGACGAGTGCAGGGTAATGGGCGGCGGAGCGCCCAGGGAGCCCCGGGCTCACGGCGTGGCCAGCCGGGTCCGGGCCGCCTGCCAGCGCGCCGGGTCGCCCTGCGGTTCGTAGCGCGTCAGCGGCTGTGTACGCGCCAGCAGCCGCCGCATGCCGGCCAGGTCACCGGCCGGCCCGTGCGCCCGCGCCTGCACCAGCACGTTGCCGAGCGCGGCCGCCTCCGCGGGCCCGGCGACCACCGGCAGTCCGCAGGCGTCCGCGGTGAGCTGGCACAGCAGCGCGTTGCGGGTGCCGCCGCCGACGATGTGCACCACGTCGACCGGGTGCCCGGCCAGCCGCTGGGCGTCCTCGACGGCCCGCCGGTGGGCGAGCGCGAGGGAGTCGAGGATGCACCGCGTCACCTCGCCCCGGGTCCCGGGCACCGGCTGGCCGGACGCCCGGCACGCCTCGGCGATCCGCTCCGGCATCCGGCCCGGCGCCAGGAAACGGGCGTCCCCGGCGTCCACCACGGAGCGCAGCGCGGGCACGGCGGCCGCCTCGCGCAGCAGCCCGCCGAGATCCGGGTTCCCCCAGGCCCGTACGCACTCCTGGAGCAGCCACAGTCCCATGATGTTGCGCAGGTAGCGGACCGTACCGTCCAGCCCGAGTTCGTTGGTGAAGTTCGCCGCCCGGCTCTCCTCGGTCAGCACGGGCGCGGTCAGTTCCAGCCCGGCCAGCGACCAGGTGCCGGTGCAGATGTACGCGAACCGCTCACCGTCGGCGGGCACGGCGGCCACCGCGGAGGCGGTGTCGTGCGAGCCGACCGCGGTCACCGGCACCGGCCCGGCCAGTCCGGTCTCCTCCAGCACCTCCGGCCGCAACTCTCCCGCCGGGTCCCCCGGCTGCCGCAGCGGGGCGAACAGGCCGAGGTCGATCCCGAGACGGGCGGCGACCTCGTACGACCAGTCACGGGTACGGGGATCGACGAGCTGGGTGGTGGAGGCGTTGGTCAGTTCCGTGCCCTGCTCACCGGTCAGCCAGTACGTCAGCAGGTCGGGGACGAGCAGCAGCCGCTTCGCGGCCCGCAGCTGCACCGTCGAACGAGCGGCCGCCAGCTGGTACAGCGTGTTGAAGGGCGCGTACTGGAGGCCGGTCGCCGCGTACAGGTCGGCGGCGGGCAGGCTCGCCCACACCTGCTCCGCGACGCCCTCCGTACGGGCGTCGCGGTAGTGCACGGGGTTGCCCAGCAGAGCCCCGTCCGCGTCCAGCAGGCCGTAGTCCACCGCCCAGCTGTCGATACCGACGGAAGCGAGCCGTCCCCCGCACCCGGCGCCGGCCGCCCGCAGCCCCTCCAGCACTCCCGCGTACAGCCCGAGCACGTCCCAGCGCAGCCCCTCGGGCACGCGCACCGGCCGGTTCGGGAACCGGTGCGCCTCGTCTAGCTCCAGCGAGTCGGGGCCGACGCGGCCGACCATGACGCGCCCGCTGGACGCGCCGAGGTCGACCGCGGCGTACGATTTCACGGCGGCGCTCACCGCAGGAACGCGGCCGCCACACCCGCGTCGACGGGGATGTGCAGTCCCGTGGTGTGCGTGAGCTCACCGCCGGTGAGCGCGAAGACGGCGTTCGCCACGTGCTCGGGCAGCACCTCCCGCTTGAGGATGGTCCGCTGCGCGTAGAATTCGCCCAGCTTCTCCTCCTCCACCCCGTACACGGCGGCCCGCTGCGCGCCCCAGCCGCCCGCGAAGATCCCGGAGCCGCGTACCACCCCGTCCGGGTTGACCCCGTTGACCCGGATCCCGTGTTCGCCCAGCTCGGCGGCGAGCAGCCGCACCTGATGGGCCTGGTTGGCCTTGGTGGCGGAGTAGGCGATGTTGTTCGGCCCCGCGAAGACGGCGTTCTTGCTGGCGATGTAGACGATGTCCCCGCCGAGTCGCTGCGCGGTCATCACCCGGGCGGCCTCGCGCGACACCAGGAACGAACCGCGGGCCATGATGTCGTGCTGGAGGTCCCAGTCCTTCGCCGACGTCTCGAGCAGCGGCTTGGAGATGGAGATGCCGGCGTTGTTGACCACCAGGTCCACGCCGCCGAAGGCGAGCACCGCCGCCTTGAACGCCGCGGCGATCTGCTCCTCCGAGGTGACGTCCACGGTGACGGCCACCGCCTTGTCCGGCCCGCCCAGTTCCCCGGCGACCTCGGCGGCGTTCCGGGCGTTGAGGTCGGCGACCACGACGCACGCCCCCTCGGCGGCCAGCCGGTGGGCGATCGCCCTGCCGATCCCGCTGCCCGCGCCCGTCACCAGGGCCACCCGGGTGGCCAGCGGCTTGGGCTTCGGCATCCGCTGGAGCTTGGCCTCCTCGAGGGCCCAGTACTCGATGCGGAACTTCTCCGACTCCTCGATCGGCGCGTACGTGGACACCGCCTCGGCGCCCCGCATGACATTGATCGCGTTGACGTAGAACTCGCCGGCCACGCGGGCGGTCTGCTTGTCCTTGCCGAAGGAGAACATGCCGACCCCCGGCACGAGCACGATCGCCGGGTCGGCCCCGCGCATGGCGGGGGAGTCGGGCAGAGCATGCCTCTTGTAGTAGGCGGCGTACTCCTCCCGGTACCCGGCGTGCAGCTCCTTCAGCCGGGCGACCGCCTCGTCCAGCGGCGCCGTGGGCGGCAGGTCGAGCACCAGGGGCCGCACCTTGGTCCGCAGGAAGTGGTCCGGGCAGGAGGTGCCCAGCGCGGCGAGCCGCGGGTGCTCGGCCCGCGCGAGGAAGTCGAGGACCACCTCGGAGTCGGTGAAGTGCCCGACCTGGGCCCTGTCCTGCGAGGCGATGGCCCTGACGTACGGCGCCAGGGCGGCGGCCCGCTCCCGCCGCTCGGCCTCGGGCAGCGCCTCGTACCCCTCGACGACCGGTCCGAAGGGCTCGGCCTTGCCGCGCTCCGCCAGGAACGCCTCGGCGGTGCGGATGATGTGCAGCGAGTTCCGCTCGCACTCCTCCGACGTGGCGCCCCACGCGGTGATCCCGTGCCCGCCGAGCACACATCCGATGGCCTGCGGACTGGCTTCCTTGATCGCCGCGATGTCCAGTCCCAGCTGGAAGCCCGGCCGCCGCCACGGCACCCACACCACGCTGTCCCCGAAGCACTCGGCGGTCAGCTTCTCCCCGTCCGCCGCACAGGCCAGCGCGATACCGGAGTCCGGGTGCAGGTGATCCACGTGCGGCGCGTCCACCAGCCCGTGCATCGCGGTGTCGATGGAGGGAGCCGCCCCGCCCTTGCCGTGCAGGCAGTAGTCGAACGCGGCGACCATCTCGTCCTCGCGCTCGACGCCGGGGTAGACGCCGGCGAGCGCCCGCAGCCGGTCCAGCCGCAGCACGGCCAGCCCGGCCTCGGTGAGCGTGCCGAGGTCGCCGCCCGAGCCCTTCACCCACATGAGCTCCACGTCACCGCCGGTGACGGGGTCGGTGCCGGTGCCCTTGGCGGAGGTGTTGCCGCCGGCGTAGTTGGTGTTCCGGGGGTCGGCGCCGAGCCGATGGGAACGGGCGAGAAGCGCGTCGGCTTCGGGGTGGGATGCCATGTCTGTTCAGTCCTTTGTGAAGAGTCGGTACGGCGGGGGAAGGGGGGCGCGGGGTTCAGGCCCCCCAGCCGGCCTGCTGTCCGCCGACCCGCTTCTCGACGATCTCCTCGGCCCAGCCGGAGCGGCGGTAGGCGGCCACGGGGGCCGGGTCGAGACCGAGCTCCTCGCGCACCTCGGCGAGCAGCGGCCGCACGTCCGTGTTGTAGGCGTCCATCAGGACGGCGTTCGCCTCGAGCACGTCGCCGGAGAGCTGGGCGGCGGCGAGCGCCTCGCCGTCCACGAGCAGCGCCTTCGCCGTCGCCTCCTGCACGTTCATCACCGACCGGATGATCGCCGGGATCTTGGCCTCGATGTTGTGGCACTGGTCGAGCATGAAGGCGACCTCGGACGTGAGTCCGCCGCCGCGCACCACCTCGTACATGATCCGGAACAGCTGGAACGGGTCCGCGGCCCCCACCATCAGGTCGTCGTCGGCGTAGAAACGCGAGTTGAAGTCGAACCCGCCGAGCTTCCCCTCCCGCAGCAGCGTCGCGACGATGAACTCGATGTTGGTGCCGGGCGCGTGGTGGCCGGTGTCGACGACGACCTGGGCCTTGGGCCCGAGCTTGAGGCAGTGGGCGTAGGCGGTGCCCCAGTCCGGGACGTCCGTGGTGTAGAAGGCCGGCTCGAAGAACTTGTACTCCAGCAGCATCCGCTGGTCATCCCCGAGCCGCTCGTACACCTCGGCGAGCCCTTCGGCCAGCCGGTCCTGCCGGCCGCGGATGTCGTCCTGGCCGGGGTAGTTGGTGCCGTCGGCGAACCACAGCTTCAGGTCCTTGGACCCGGTGGCGTCCATGATGTCGACGCACTCCAGCAGGTGGTCGACGGCCTTGCGCCGCACCGCGGCGTCGGGGTGGCAGATGCTGCCCAGCTTGTAGGCGTCGTCCTGGAAGGTGTTGGAGTTTATCGCACCCAGCCTCAGGCCGCGCTCCTCGGCGTACTTGGCCAGCGCCGCGTAGTCCTCGACCTTGTCCCACGGGATGTGCAGGGCGACGCTCGGCGCGACCCCGGTGAACTCGTGCACCTTCGCGGCGTCCGCCAGCTTCTCGTAGGGATCGCGTGGCACTCCCGGCTGGGCGAACACCTTGAAGCGAGTGCCCGAGTTCCCGTACGCCCACGACGGCGTCTCGATGGCCTGGCTCTTGAGGGCTTCCTTCACCGAGGCGATGTCGGACGGGCTGGTCATGGTCAGTGCTCCTTAGCGCCGGGCGGATGGCCGACTCGGCCCGCGGGGCGGCCGACCAGATGAGATCTGAATCGTTTCATCGCGGCGAAGCTAAGGGGCCTGATCAGGGCTGTCAAGAGCCGGGGACGGTCGAGCATAGATCTCAGATGCATTACGGACAGATCAGCGAAAATTTCGAAGGCAACCCCATTGACTCCTGCCTGGTGACGCGTCTAGCTTCCGTGAAACCTCATTGAAACCTTTCACGGCGTCGAGCGAGTCAGCCCCTGACGCTGAGGAGCCCTCATGAACCAGTCCGACGCGGGCCCGAGCCCCGTCCTCGCCCTGAAGGACGTCTCCAAGTCCTTCGGCGCGGTGCGGGCCCTGCAGGACGTCTCCCTGCAGCTGTTCGCCGGTGAGGCACACGCCCTCGCCGGCGAGAACGGCGCGGGCAAGTCCACCCTCATCAAGACGCTCGCCGGAGTGCACCGGCCGGACACGGGACAGGTGCTGCTCGACGGCGCGCCGGTCGAGTTCCACGGTCCGGCCGACGCCCGGGACGCGGGCATCGCGGTGATCTACCAGGAGCCGACGCTCTTCCCCGACCTGTCCATCGCCGAGAACATCTTCATGGGACGCCAGCCCCGCAAGGGCTTCGGCCGCATCGACCGCGGGGCCGTGCACGCGACCACCGCGGGCCTGATGAACCGGCTGGGCGTCGACCTCGACCCGCAGCGGCCCGCCCGCGGCCTGTCCATCGCCGACCAGCAGATCGTCGAGATCGCCAAGGCGCTCTCCTTCGACGCCCGCGTCCTGATCATGGACGAGCCCACCGCCGCCCTGACCGGCAGCGAGACGGCACGGCTGTTCTCCGTCGTCGAGGCGCTGCGCGCCGAGGGCGCGGCCGTGCTGTTCATCTCGCACCGCCTGGAGGAGATCTTCCAGCTCTGCCAGCGTGTCACCACCCTGCGCGACGGACGCTGGATCTCCTCCGAGACGCTCGACGGCCTGACCGAGGACGACCTCGTGCGCCGCATGGTCGGCCGGGACCTGGACGAGCTCTACCCCAAGCAGCAGACGCGGATCGGCGAGGCCGCGCTGTCCGTCCAGCGCCTCACCCGGGAGGGCGTCTTCCGGGACGTCTCCTTCGAGGTGCGCCGCGGCGAGATCGTGGCCCTGGCCGGCCTCGTCGGCGCCGGCCGCAGCGAGGTCGTCCAGGCCGTCTTCGGCGTGGACCGCGCCGACGCCGGCGAGGTGCACGTGGACGGCAGGCGGCTGCCGGCCGGCTCGCCCACCGCCGCCATGGACGCCGGAGTCGCCCTGGTCCCCGAGGACCGGCGCCAGCGCGGCCTGGTGATGGAGATGTCCATCGAGCGCAACATCGGCCTGACCGGCCTGGACAAGCTCGGCAGGGCCGGACTCGTCCGGCGCGCCCTGGAGCAGGGGCGGGCCGCGGACTGGGCCGTGCGGCTCCAGCTGAAGTACAACAAGCTCTCGGACAGCGTCGGCGTGCTCTCCGGCGGCAACCAGCAGAAGGTCGTGCTCGCCAAGTGGCTCGCCACCGAGCCGTCCGTACTGATCGTCGACGAGCCCACCCGCGGCATCGACGTCGGCACCAAGGCCGAGGTGCACCGCCTGCTGTCCTCGCTCGCCGCCGAAGGGCTGGCCGTGCTGATGGTCTCCTCCGACCTGCCCGAGGTGCTCGGCATGGCCGACCGGGTCCTCGTCATGCACGAAGGCCGCCTGGTCACCGAGATACCCCGTGCCGAAGCCACCGAGGAGTCGGTCATGGCCGCGGCCACCGGCCGCGGCGGAAAGGAGCGGGCGGCATGACCACCGCACTCGACAAGCCCCCCGCCGCGGCGACGCCGGAGAAGAGCGACGCCCGCGGCCTGGTGGAAGCGGTCTTCAGGGCCCGCGAGATCAGCATCGCCGGCGCGCTCGTCCTGCTGATCCTCGGCACCTGGATCGCCAACCACTCGTTCCTGGACGGCCAGGGCGTCAAGGACCTGCTGCTCAACGCCTCGATCCTGGTCCTCCTCGCCGTCGGCCAGTCCGTCGTCGTGGTGACCCGCAACATCGACCTCTCGGTCGGCTCGGTCGTCGGACTCACCGCCTTCACCTGCGGCGACCTCGTCTCCGGCACCAGCCACGGCCCGATCGTGGTCATGCTGCTCGGCATCGCCATCGGCGCCGCCTGCGGCCTGGTCAGCGGTGCCCTGGTCAGTATCGGCAAGGTGCCCTCGCTGGTCGTCACGCTCGGCATGCTCTACGTCGTCCAGGGCCTGAACTACTTCCTCGCGCACGGCGGCCAGATCAACGCCGTCAACCTGCCCGACTCGGTGCTCTCCCTCGGCAGCGGCAGCGTCCTCGGCATCCCCTACCTGCCGCTGATCGCCTGCGCGGTCCTCGCCGGCACCGGCTACTACCTGCGCACCTACCGCGGCGGCCGCGAGCTGTACGCCCTCGGGTCCAGCCCCGAGGCCGCCCGGCTGGCCGGCATCCCCATCCGCCGCCGCATCCTCGCCGCGTACGTCTTCTCCGGAGCCGTCGCCGGCTTCGCGGGCGCCCTGTGGCTCGCCCGCTTCGGCACCGTCGTCGCCAACGCCGCGAGCGGCTGGGAACTCACCGTGGTCAGCGCCGTCGTGGTCGGCGGCGTGGCGATCACCGGCGGTGTCGGCTCGGTGTGGGGCGCGGCACTCGGCGCGATGCTGCTCACCACCATCTCCGGCGCCCTGGTCGTCCTGAAGGTCAACCCCTTCTGGGAGCAGGCCATCACCGGCGTCCTGCTGATCGCGGCGATCACCGCCGACCGCATCGTGCAGGTCCGCACCACCAACGCCCTGAGGAAGAGGAACAGGCGATGACCGCACTCACCAAGCTGCTGCGCTGGGACAGCGTCGTCGGCGTCCTGCTGGTCGCGGTGTTCCTGGCCGGCACCGGCAGCACCGAGGGCTTCGCCGACACCGCCAACCTGTCCGCCGCGCTCAACGACGTCGCCGAGGTCGCGCTGATCGCCCTGCCGATGACCCTGCTGGTCGTCGCGGGGCAGGTGGACCTGTCCGTCGCCTCGATGCTCGGGCTGTCCAGCGCCCTGGCCGGCTCCCTGTGGAACGCCGGCTGGGCCTTCGAGACGATCGTGCCGGTCTGCCTGCTGGTCGGCGCGGTCGGCGGACTCCTCAACGGCCTCCTGGTCACCCGGGTCGGGCTGCCCTCCCTCGCCGTCACCATCGGCACCCTCACCCTCTTCCGCGGCCTGGCCTCCGTGGTGCTCGGCACCGAGGCGGTCGCCGACTTCCCGCAGAAGTACGCCGACTGGGCCACGTACACCACGACCGTGCCCGGCACCTTCGTCCCCTACCCGGTCGCCCTGTTCGCCGTGCTCGCCGTCATCACCGCGGTGGTGCTGCACTGCACCGGCTTCGGGCGCTCCCTGTACGCCATCGGCGCGCAGGAGGATGCGGCCTATTTCGCCGGCATCCGGGTCAAGCGGATCAAGATGGCGCTGTTCGTGGTCTCCGGCCTGGTGTCGTCCTTCGCCGGCATCGTCTACACCCTGCGCTACGGCAGCGCCCGCGCCGACAACGGCCTCGGCCTGGAACTCGTCGTCATCGCCTCCGTCCTGCTCGGCGGCATCGACTTCGACGGCGGCAAGGGCACCCTCGGCGGCGCGGTCGCCGGTGTGCTCCTGGTCGGGCTGCTGCGCAACCTGCTCACCCTCAACGACGTCTCCAGCGAGATCCAGGTCGTGGTCACCGGCGTGCTGCTCATCGCCTCCGTGCTGACCCCCCGCGTGATCTCGGTGGTGACCGAACGCCGGCACCGACGAGCGGCCGCCACGGCCCCGGCTCCGGCCTCCTGACCCCGGCGGCCCCGAAGGCCGCCGGACCCCCACGACCGCAGTCCCCCCTGCCCCCACAGCCCTTCATCCACCCGTACGTCTCCTAGATCTCGTACGTCCCCGAAAGGTACCTCTCATGCACCTGCACGCCCGCACCAGAGGCCGCGTCCTGGCCGCAGCCTCCGTCGTCTGTGCCCTCACCGTCACCCTGGCCGGCTGCGGCGGCACCACCAAGAACGACTCCAAGGACGACAAGCAGGCGGCCGGCAGCGGTGCCAAGGCCGACCCGAACGCCAAGCTCAAGAGCGGCCTGAAGCTGGCCTTCCTGCCCAAGCAGATCAACAACCCCTACGAGAAGATCGTCGACGACGCCGGCATCGCCGCCACCGGGGAGTTCGGCGGCACCGGCAAGGAGGTCGGCCCGTCCGACGCCAGCGCCTCCTCCCAGGTGTCGTACATCAACACCCTGATCCAGCAGCGCATGAACGCCATCCTCGTCGCGGCCAACGACCCCAACGCGGTGTGCACCTCGCTGAAGAACGCGATGAAGCAGAAGATCGCGGTCGTGGCCTACGACTCCGACACCGCCAAGGACTGCCGTCAGCTCTTCATCAACCAGGCCAGCTCCGAGCAGATCGGCCGCAGCGAGGTCCAGCACATCGCCAAGCAGCTGAACTACAAGGGCGAGATCGCGATCCTGTCGGCCACGCAGAACGCGACCAACCAGAACACCTGGATCTCGTACATGAAGGACGAGCTGAAGAAGCCCGCCTACAAGAACATGAAGCTGGTCAAGGTCGCCTACGGTGACGACGACGACCAGAAGTCCTTCCAGGAGACCCAGGGCCTGCTCAAGGCGTACCCGAAGCTCAAGGGCATCATCTCGCCCACCACGGTCGGCATCGCGGCCGCCGCCCGCTACATCAGCTCCTCGTCCTACAAGGGCAAGGTCGTCGTCAACGGCCTAGGCACGCCCAACCAGATGCGCAAGTACGTCAAGGACGGCACCGTCGAGCAGTTCTCGCTGTGGGACCCGAAGAAGCTCGGCTACCTCTCCGCGTACGCCGCCGCGGCCCTGTCCTCCGGACAGATCACCGGTGCCGAGGGCGAGAAGTTCAAGGCCGGCAAGCTCGGCGAGTACACCATCGGCAAGGACGGCGAGGTCATCCTCGGCCCGCCCACCGTGTTCAACAAGGCCAACATCGACGACTTCGACTTCTAGGAGTGCCGCACAAGTGCAGCGCGTCTGCTTCCTGCTGAAGGTACGTCAGGAGCGCCTGGAGGAGTACCGCGAGCGTCACGCGGCCGTCTGGCCCGAGATGCTCGCGGCACTCTCCGCGGCCGGCTGGCACAACTACTCGCTGTTCCTGCGCGAGGACGGCCTGCTGGTGGGCTACCTGGAGACCGAGGACTTCGCCGCCGCGCAGGCCGCGATGGCCCGGACCGAGGTCAACGCCCGCTGGCAGGCCGAGATGGCCGGGTTCTTCGAGGCCCTCGACGGCGACCGGCCGGACGAGGCGATGAAGCCGCTCACCGAAGTGTTCCACCTCGACTGACCGACCGCCCGTCACCTCCCCGCCCCCGTCCCCCGAGGAGCCGATGATGTCCCCTCCGCCAGTCCCGTCGTCCTTCCCGAACCGAAGAAGCCTGCTGCGCGGTGCCGTCGGCGGTGCCGCCGCCCTCACCCTGGCAGGAGCCATGACCACTCGCGCGGCGGCGGCCACCGGACCGTCCGTCAGGCAGACCGGCACCAGCGTGCTGGATGCCACCGCCCTGTACTTCGTCTCCTACGACGGCCTGGTCAACAACAACGCCTTCCAGAAGAACGGCCTGCTGACCTACAAGGGCTACCAGTACGCCGTGTGGTACTCCGCCGACCGCAACGCCACGGTGGCCCGCCGGGCCGTCGGCTCCACGACCTGGTCGACGGCGACCGTCGGCCACACCCTGAGCACCGACGACTCGCACAACGTCATCAGCGCCGGCGTCTCCCCGGCCGACGGCCGGCTGCACCTGGTCATGGACTCCCACAGCAGCGGCTACTACTACGTCAAGTCGGCGGCCGGCCTGATGGACGCGCCGTCCACGACCAGCTGGAGCTCCGCACGGTTCGGCTCCGTGCAGACCGGCATGGACGGGGTCGCGCTCACCTCGACCTTCACCTACCCGCAGTTCCTCGTCTCCCCGCAGGGCCGGCTCCAGCTCAGCTACCGCACCGGCATATCCGGCAACGGCCAGGCCGCGCTCGCCGAGTACAACAACGGCGCCTGGAGCAACCTCGGCGTCTGGACCGCCAACACCGGCACCTACACCAGCACGCACGGCTCCAGCACCGCCCGCAACCTCTACCTGCACGGCCTGGACTACGGGCCCGACGGCCGCCTGCACGTCTTCGGCACCTGGCGGGAACAGAGCACGGCCGTCACCTGCGGCGCCAACCTCACCAACCACGACACGACCTACACCTTCAGCGACGACTACGGCCGCACCTGGAAGAACTCCGCGGGCAGCACCGTCGGCACCACCGGGTCCACCGGCCTGGTCGCCGTCGGTTCCGCCGGGATCGTGGTGGACAGTCTCAACCCCGACCACGCCCTGATGAACCAGGAGAGCCAGGCCGTCGACTCCGCGGGCCTGCCGCACGCCCTCATCTCGTACGTGCCCGGCCGGTTCGGCCAGTGCATCACCGACTATGTGGCCGGCCGCACCGCCTACGCCCGCCCCTTCCACGTGTGGAAGGACTCGGCCGGGGCCTGGCACAAGACGGAGGTGCCGTTCGCGATGAACTCCAGCCAGCGCTCCCAGCTGGTCCTGGACGCCTACGACAACGCCTACGTGTGCATGCCCTTCGGCCGGATCGCCGCCGCCTCCGCCTCCTCCGGGTGGACCGACTGGACCATGCTCTACGACGGCACGAGCACGCTCAACGCGTTCGGCGAGGTCGTCGTGGACCACACCCGCATCGCCCAGGACGGCATCCTGTCGATCCTGTACCAGGAGAAGTCCTCCGGCACCACCACACCCTCGCCGCTGCACGTCATCGACTTCCAGCTGCCCGTCTGAACGAAGGAACCGCGATGTCCCGTACCCCCGCCACTGCCCGCAGGCCCCGCATCGGCCTGGTGGCGGGGGGACTGGGTGCCTACTGGCCCCAGTTCCCCGAACTGCTCCCGCAGCTGAAGCGTTCCGCCGCCCGGGTCACCGAGCGCATGCAGGAGTTCGACGCCGAGGTCGTCGACATCGGCTTCATCTCCGACGCCCAGGAGGCGGCGGTCGCCGCCGAGAAGCTGCGCGCCGCCGACTGCGACCTGATCGTCGGCTTCCTGACCACCTACATGACGGCGACCATGCTCGTCCCGATCGCCCAGCGCAGCGGCGCCCCGGTACTGCTGATCAACCTCCAGCCCACCGAGGCGATGGACCACGCGACCTTCGACACCGGTGCCTGGCTCGCCTACTGCGGCGCCTGCCCGCTGCCGGAGATGGCCAACGCCTTCGAGCGGGTCGGCGTGCCCTTCCGCTCGGTCTCCGGCCACCTGGAGGACGAGCGGGCCTGGCAGCGCATCGGCCGCTGGATCCGCGCCGCCGGGGTGCGCTCCGTGCTGCGCCACGGCCGGCACGGTCTGATGGGCCACCTCTACCCCGGCATGTACGACGTCTCCACCGACCTGACCATGGTCCCCGGCAACACCGGCGGCCACGTGGAGGTCCTGGAGTTCGACGACCTCAGGGTCCGGGTCGAGAAGGTCGGCGACGAGGAGGTGGCGGCGAAGCTCGCCGAGACCCGCGAGATCTTCGACCTCGCCGACTCCGTGATCGAGGAGGACCTCGAGTGGGCGGCCCGGGTCGCCGTCGGACTCGACCGGCTGGTCGCCGACTTCGACCTGGACTCGCTGGCCTACTACCACCGCGGCCTGGACGGGGAGACGCACGAACGGCTCGGCGCCGGCATGATCCTCGGCGCCTCCCTGCTCACCGCACGCGGTGTCCCCACCTGTGGTGAGTACGAACTGCGCACCTCCCTGGCCATGCTGGTCGCCGACCGGCTGGGCGCGGGCGGCTCGTTCACCGAACTGCAGGCCCTGAACTTCCGTGACGGCGTGGTGGAGATGGGCCACGACGGCCCGGGACACCTGGCCATCAGCGAGCGCAAGCCGCTCCTGCGCGGCCTCGGCGTCTACCACGGCAAGCGGGGCTGGGGCGTCTCGGTCGAGTTCGACGTCAAGCACGGCCCGGTCACCCTGGTCGGCGTCGGCCAGACCCGCGACGGCCGCTACCGGCTGATCGCCGCCGAGGGCGAGGTCGTCGGCGGACCGCTGCTGGAGATCGGCAACACCACCTCCCGGGTCGACTTCGGCTGCGACCCCGGCGAGTGGACCGACGCGTGGAGCGCCAGCGGCGTCGCGCACCACTGGGCGCTGGCGACCGGACGGTTGCTCCCGGAACTGCGGGCCGTCGCCGACCTCACCGGACTTGACCTGGTGGAGGTGCGGGTCTGAACCCGGACGACCCACCGCAGGAGCGGATCAGGGGGACGGTCGCACGGATACGCTGACACTCACGGCCCGCAGGGGCAGGACGGCAGGACGGAGTACATGGGGCAGATGGTCGGCATCAAGGACGTGGCGCGGCACGCCGGGGTGTCGGTGGGCACGGTCTCGAACGTGATCAACCGTCCCGACATGGTCTCCGAGGAGACCCGCCGTCGTGTCCAGTCGGTCATAGACCGGCTCGGCTACGTGCGCAGCGAGTCGGCACGGCAGCTGCGGGCCGGGCGCAGCCGGATCATGGGCCTGCTGGTCCTGGACATGGGCAACCCGTTCTTCGTGGACGTCACGCGCGGCGCCGAGCGCACCGCACGGGACGCCGGGCTCGGCGTGATGGTCTGCAACAGCGCGCAGAGCCCGGCGGAGGAGGCGGAGTACCTGGCCCTCTTCGCCGAGCAGCGGGTGCGCGGCGTGCTGCTCACGCCCGCGGACGCGACGGGCCGCAACATCAAGGCGTTCCGGCGGCACAACATCCCCTTCGTGCTGGTCGACCGGGTCGCCGAGGGCACCACCGAGTGCTCGGTCTCCGTCGACGACGTCGCGGGCGGCGCCCTGGCCGTGCGGCACCTGGTGGACGCCGGGCACCGCTCGATCGCGTACGTCAGTGGACCGCCCGGCCTCAACCAGGTCGCCGACCGCCGCACCGGCGCCCTGAACGCCCTCGCGGAGGCCGGGCTCGGCCCCGACGCGCTGCGCGAACTGCCCACGGAACGCCTGGACGTGGCCGCGGGACGGGACGCCGGCGCCCGTCTGCTCGGCCTCGCCGATCGGCCGACCGCCGTCTTCTGCGCCAACGACCTCCTCGCCCTCGGCGTGCTGCAGGCCATGTACGCGGCCGGGGTCGTCGTCCCCGACGACCTCGCCATCGTGGGCTACGACGACATCGAGTTCGCGGCCGCCGCGGCGGTCCCGCTCACCTCCGTACGGCAGCCCGCCGTCACCATGGGCGCCCTCGCCGCGGAGCTGCTCCTGGAGGAGACGGAGGAGCGCAGCGGCCCCGGCGGGCACCAGCACCGGCGGGTGGTGCTCCAGCCGGAGCTGGTGGTGCGGCGCTCCAGTCTCGCCGCCCGCTGATTCCCGATTCAGTAACAGTCCATGATCCCGGGGGGCGGAGGGCGCACGGAGATGTGCTGCACTGGGACGCGACCATCCGTCCGTCCCGGGAGATTCGTTGACCGTCAGCTACCGCCAGCCCGGCGTCGTCCTCACCGACCACCGCTTCACCGTGCCCCTGGACCACGCCGATCCGGCGGGCGAGACCATCGAGCTGTACGCCCGTGAGGTCGTCGCGAGCGACAAGGCGGACCGGGACCTGCCGTGGCTGGTCTACCTCCAGGGCGGCCCCGGCTTCGGGGCGAACCGTTTCATCGGCAAGCAGGCCTGGCTCGGGCGCGCCCTGGAGGACTACCGCGTCCTGCTCCTCGACCAGCGCGGCACCGGCCACTCCACCCCCCAGAGCCGGCAGACGCTCCCGCTGCGCGGCGGTCCCGCCGCACAGGCCGACCACCTGGCCCGCTTCCGCGCCGACTCCATCGTCCGCGACTGCGAGCTGATCCGCCCGCGGCTGACCGGCGGTGCCCCCTGGACCGTCCTCGGCCAGAGCTTCGGCGGATTCTGCGCGGTGACGTACCTGTCCCTGGCCCCGGAGGGCCTGAGCACCGCCGTGATCACCGGCGGCCTGCCCTCCCTCGACGCGCACGCCGACGACGTCTACCGTGCCGCCTACCCGCGCGCCGAACGCAAGGTCACCGCCCACTACGACCGTTACCCGCAGGACGTCGAACGCGCCCGCCGCATCGCCGACCACCTGCTCACCCACGACGTGGTCCTGCCGAACGGCTACCGCCTCACCGTCGAGGCCTTCCAGTCCCTCGGCATCCTGCTCGGCACCGGCGACGGCAGCCACCGCCTGCACTTCCTCCTCGAGCACGCCCTCGTCCGCACCCCGCACGGCTGGGAGCTCTCGGACGCCTTCCAGGAGCAGGTGCAGGGCCAGCTGTCGTACGCGGGCCACCCGCTGTACGCCCTGGTGCACGAGGCGATCTACGGCCAGGACGACCGCCCCACCGCCTGGTCGGCGCAGCGGGTGCGCACCGAGTTCCCGCAGTTCGACGCTGCCAAGACGCTCGCGGGTGACGCGCCCCTGCTCTTCACCGGCGAGACCGTCCACCCCTGGACCTTCGACTGCGACCCCGCCCTGCGCCCCCTGCGCGAGACCGCCGAACTGCTGGCCGCCCGCACCGACTGGCCGGCCCTGTACGACCCCGCGCGCCTCGCCGCCAACGAGGTCCCGGCCGTCGCCGCCGTCTACCACGACGACCTGTACGTCGACACCGCCCACTCGCTGCGTACCGCCCGCGCGGTCCGGGGCCTGCGCACCTGGGTCACCGACGAGTTCGAGCACGACGGCCTGCGCGTCGGCGCGCCCCGCGTGCTGGACCGGCTGCTCGCCATGGTCCGTGACGAGGTGTGACAGCCGGGCTCCTGGCCGGATCAGGAACCTGGCCGGCCGCCCTCCCGGAGTGACCCGGCGTTCAGACGGCCAGGGCCGGCGGACCCGGGGTGCGGCGCGGGTGCACCGCACGGCCGTCGGGCAGCAGTTCACCGGTGTCGTCGAAGACGATGGTGCCGTTGCACAGCAGGCTCCAGCCCTGCTCCGGGTGGGCCGAGGTGATCACGGCGGTGTGGTGGTCCGCGCTGTCGGCGGTGGGGCACGGCGGCTGATGGCTGCACATGAGGTCGCTCCTCGATGCGTTCGGCTCCTGTCCGGTGCCGGCGGTCACCCCAGTCATAACCGACCTGGTTTTCCGTTGGATGAGGAGACGCCCACAACGCCGGAAACTCATCGGTGAGTCCGGCCCGGCGCACGGCGGTCCGCAGGGTGCCGTCGGGCGCGGCCCTTCTCCGTGAGCGCACGGGCCGTGCTCCCGTGGGCGCGGCGCCTGTCCTGGCCGCCCGCCGTTGTATCGGGTTCCCCGACGGACCGGGGAAGCTCCGGCGCGGTCGCGTCCGCGCGCGGGAGCGGCCGGGCACCGTGCGTCGTACGGGCCCGGGCCGGGCCGGCGTCGGGCGCGGCGAAGTCCCCGCCACCGGTGCCGGTGAACTCCCGCGCCACCGTGCCGTCCTGGGCCGCGGCAAGGGCCGGTGCACGGCTCAGTAGGCTGTACGCCATGGTGGATCGGACAGTGGGCGGGTCGGAACTGCGCGGTGACTGCGCCTCGTGCTTCGGGCTGTGCTGCGTCGCCCTGCCCTTCGCCCGCTCGGCGGACTTCGCACTCGACAAGGCCGCCGGGCAGCCCTGCCCCCATCTCCGGGGCGACCACCGCTGCGGCATCCACACCCGGCTGCGGGACGAGGGCTTCTCCGGCTGTACCGTCTACGACTGCTTCGGCGCCGGCCAGAAGGTCTCCCAGGTCACCTTCGGCGGCCGGGACTGGCGCACCGGTTCCCGCGAGGACGCCCGGCGCGTGTTCGAGGTGTTCCCGGTCGTCCGGCAGCTCCACGAACTGCTCCGGTACCTCACCGAGGCGCTGGCCCTGCCCGCCGCCCGTCCCGTCCACGCCGAGCTGCGCGAGGCGCTGGAGCGGACCGAGCGGCTGACCCGGCAGACGCCCGGCGAACTGGTCGCGCTGGACGTGGCTGCCCACCGGCAGGAGGTCAACGTCCTGCTGCTGCGCACCAGCGATCTGGTACGGGCGGGCTTCGGCGGCGGGAGCGCGAAGGGCGGCCGGAAGAAGGACCGCCGGGGCGCGGACCTCGTGGGCGCCCGGCTGAAGGGGGCCGACCTGCGGGGCGCCAGTCTGCGCGGTGCCTGTCTCATCGCCGCCGACCTGACCGGCGCCGATCTGCGGGGCGCGGACCTGATCGGCGCCGACCTGCGCGACGCCGATCTCACGGACGCCGACCTGACCGGCGCGTTCTTCCTGACCCAGCCCCAGCTCGAGGCGGCCCGGGGGAGCGCCGGCACCCGGCTGCCGGAGTCAGTCACCCACCCCGCGCACTGGACAGCGCGGCGCTGAGGCCGGGCCGTCGGTGGCCGTGGCGGTCACCGGGGCGGGTGCGGGGCGCCGCTCCAGCCGCAGCCCCTCGGGCATCAGCGTCAGCCGTTCGCAGACCCGCAGCCGGTAGCCGGGTTCGGCACGCAGGTCGTAGCGGCGCAGCAGCAGGCCGAGGACGAGTGTCGCCTCCTGCGGCGCGAACCGGCGGCCGACGCAGGCCCGCGCGCCGGTCCCGAGCGGTTCGTGCCCGGGATGCCGGTGCGCGAGCAGCTCACCGCCGGCCTCGACGCCTTCCTGGAGTACGTCGAGACCCACGCCCACGGCTACCGCGCCCTCCACCGTGCCGACGCGGCGGGCGACCAGGACGTGCGCCGGGTCTACCAGCGGGCGCCGGCCGCCCAGGAGCGACAGATCCTGGCCGCTCTCGCCGCGGACCCGGAGTTCGGCCCGCGGTTCGCCGGGCGCTCGGACCTCCGCCTCGCAGTGCGTGGCTGGCCGGCCTTCACCACGGCGGTCTGCCTGGAGTGGCTGCGGGGCATCGACCTGTCCCGGGAGCAGGTGCGCGACCTGTGCGCGCGGGCGCTGCTCGGTCTGATCGCCTGAGCCGGGACCGGTGCGTGGTTGGCGCGCACCCCGATCTCCGATAAGTTAGGCAAGGCTTACCTAAGGAGGTTGCGGGATGGGTGACAGCTGGACGGCCGCGCCCGGCGTGGCGGAACAGGCGCGCTCGGTGCTCGCCGTGGCGTGGTCCTGCACGGTGACCGTGGGGGGCGGGCGCGAGGAGCTCGTCGGCGCGCACACCGTGGGGGAGGACGGGCGGGTGCTGCTGCGGACCCCTCGGGACGGCGCCGACATCGCTGACGGCGCGGACAGCGTCCTGGGCGTGGCGGCGGTGTGTGCGCCGCGCGGGGAGCCGTCCGCCGTGCTGGAGTTCGCCGATGTCGCGCCCGTCCCCGTGCGGCACCGGATCCGTGCCCGGGTGTGGCTGGCCGGCCGGCTCGCCGCCGAGGACGGCCGGTGGGTGTTCCGGCCCACCCGGGTGGTGCTGCGCCGGTCCTCGGGCGCGGTGGCCGTCGGCCTCGAGGAGTTCGCCGCCGCGGCTCCCGACCCGCTCGCCACGGCCGAGGCCCGGCTGCTGACCCATCTGGCCGACGCCCACCCCGACGCCGTCGAACGGCTCACCCGGCTCGTCGATCCCGCGAGCCTGCACGCCGCGACCCGGGTGGCGCCCCTCGCGGTGGACCGCCACGGACTGACGCTGCGCATCGAACGGGCCCGCGGCCACGGCGACGTACGGCTGCCGTTCCACGCGCCCGCCGACGACCACGCCCAGCTCACCGAGCGCGTGCACGTCCTGCTGTCCCGGGCGAGCGCCGCCGTCTGCCCGCGGGGCCTACAGCGGCAGCGCGCAGACGGCGACCGGTGAGGCGAACGGCTCGCCCGCGAGCCGCAGGTCCCCGCTGCCGCTGTCCACATGGAAGACGCTCACCGTGCCCGACCGCTGGTTCGCCGCGAACAGCAGCCGGCCGTCCGGTGAGAAGGCGATCTGCCGGGGGAAGTCCCCGCCGGCCGGCACGGTGCCGACCAGGCGCAGCCGGGCGCCGTCCGCCTCGACGGCGTACCGGGTGAGGCTGTTGTGGCCGCGGTTGGCGAGGTAGGCGTGCGCGCCGTCCGCGGTCACCAGCAGCTGGGCCGGGTAGTTGGTGCCGGTGCCCGTGCCGGTGGACTGCGGCCCGCCGATGGTCAGGCGGCCGGTGCCGGGGTCGTAGGCGCACACCGTGACCGTGTCGTCGAGTTCGTTGGCCAGGTAGGCGTGCCGTCCGTCCGGATGGAAGGTGAGGTGGCGCGGGCCCGCGCCCGGTCGAGCGCGGGCCCGGGCGACCTCGGTGAGCGTGCCCGCGGCCGGGTCCAGGCGGTAGCTGTGGACGGTGTCGGTGCCCAGGTCGACGGCGAGGACGTGGCCGCCGTCGGGGCTGGTGACGATCTGGTGGGCGTGCGGGCCCTGCTGACCGGGGCCGGGCGGGGGGCTCGAGTGCGTGACGAAATCGGTGCGCTCCCCGAGGGCGCCCGTCGTGCCGATCGGGTGCACGGCCACGCTGCCGGATCCGTAGTGGGCGCTGAGCAGCCAGCGCCCGCAGGGGTGGACGGAGAGGTGGCAGGGGGCCGCGCCGCCGGTGCTCCGGGTGCCGAGGACCCGGTGGTCGGCCAGGCGGACGGCGGTCACCCCGCCGTCCGTCCGCTCGTCGACCGCGTACAGGGTGCGGCCGTCCGGGTGCACGGCGAGGTACGACGGATCGGCCACACCGGTGACGGTCCCGGCCCCGGTGATCCGGCCCGTCACCGGGTCGTACGAGGCCAGGCCGATGCCGGTGCCGCCGCCGTCGACGGAGGTGTACGTGCCCAGGTGGAGCGGGCGGGCAGCGGGCCCGGGCGTCCCGCGCTTCGCGGGCGCGGTGGCCCGGCGCCCCGCGGGCCCGGAAGCGTCGGACCCGGGCGCGGCGGGCGAGGGAACCGCGACCACGGCGGCCGCGCCCGCCGCGGCTCCCACGAACCGGCGTCTGCTCCAGCCGCCGCCCGCCTCCCGCGCACCGCCGGCTACCACTCGCCGTCCTCCACCGGCAGGCCCGGCGCGTCGCCGAGCTGCTTCACCTGGCCGGGCGACGGCTGCTGCCAGGGGTCGAGATCGTCGCCGAGCCAGTCGCCGACCGGCGCCACGGACTCCAGGGCGTCCGCGGGGGCGAGGTCCTCGGCGTCCTCGTCGTAGTAGTCGTACCAGGGCAGTCCCGCCCGGGTGTACGCCGCCCGGTCCACCGGGGACGGCGGGGGCTCCTCGCCCGTGATGCGCCGCCACTGCGGCGGCGTGACCAGG
Source organism: Streptomyces sp. NPDC004542 (assembly GCF_040610035.1). Taxonomy (NCBI): domain Bacteria; kingdom Bacillati; phylum Actinomycetota; class Actinomycetes; order Kitasatosporales; family Streptomycetaceae; genus Streptomyces; species Streptomyces sp. NPDC004542. Next base: position 51,878 of record NZ_JBEXLP010000004.1, on the reverse strand, counting down.
TGCACGAACACCCGCCCGGACGGTTCCTCGGACCAGTGGTTCAGCGGCCGGTCGTCCCGGTAGACCTCCTGACGCATCGAGCCGCCGACGCCGAGCCCCATGGCCGCCGTCCTCCCGGGCCGCCCCGCCGGGGCCGGGGGTGCCGCGGCCGGTGCGGCCGCCGGGGCCATGGGCATCGCGCCCGCCGGGGCGGCGCCGTAGCCCCGTGTCCGCTCCTGCCGATCCCGCTGCTCCGCGCGCCACTTTGCGAGGAGATCCTCCCGCAGCGGGAACGACCGCAGCTGCACGCCGCCCCACACCTCCTCGCCGGTGACCTGGCCCTCCACCGTCGCGCCGAGCCCCAGCGGCACCGCCACGAACTGCCGGACCGTGCCCCTGCCGGAGTTGATGCCGTCCAGCCAGGGCTGGCGGGGCAGGACGAGGTAGTTCTGCGGGTCGCGGGAGAGGCGGTCGCCGAACGGTCTTCCCGACACGGCGCACACCTTGCCCACCCCGACCTGGAGCGCGGCCGGTTCCGTGGTGCCCGCGAAACTCAGCCACATCGCCTCGCGCAGGTACACCGGCAGCATGACGCCGCCGCGCGCCCGCCATTCCCCGGGCACGGTGTCCGCGTGGTCGGCGATCCGCCGGACGGGGAACTCGCCCAGGCCCGGCGGCAGCGGATGGGTGCCCGACTCCGGCAGCCGCAGGGTGCGCACGAACCGCACCGCCACTGAGCCCGGCAGGCGCAGCGTGTTCCCGTCGATCCGTACGGCCGTGCCGGTCATCCGCACGCCCCCTTCGTCCTCGAGTGCCGTTCTCACGGAAAACGCCTGCCCGCCCCCAGTCGGTTCCGCTGCAGCCGCTCCTGCACTCCGATGCGCTCCCGCAGCCGGGTCAGCCGCGGCATCCGGGCCCGCTGTTCGTGGGAGACGCGGTCCAGTTCCTCCAGCAGCCGGCGCGAGCGGTGCTCGGTGTCGAGTTCGTCGATGATCCGGTTGACCTCGGTCAGCGCGGCGCCGAGCAGCTGCCAGTTGCGCGGGTCGCGCTCGGCCTCGGCCCTCAGCGTCAGGGCCAGCTTGTCGCGGGTGGCGGCGGCCGTGTGCAGCTCGGCGGTGAGCCGGGCCTCCGCCGACTCGGCGCTGCGGCTGAGGTCGGTGGTCACCAGCACGGCGAAGCTGACCACGGCGTCGGCGATCTCGGACAGCAGCTGCTGCACCGCGGCGCCCGTCTCCGGCGTGAACAGCGGCTCGGGGTCGCGGGCCTTGGCCAGGTCGGTGAAGGAGCGGGCCAGCACCCGCAGCACGACCGTGCAGATCTCCAGGGTGTCCAGTCCCGTGCGCAGCACCACCCGGTGCAGCAGGCCCTCCCGCACCCGGGGATTGAGCCGCAGGCTGTCCTCGGCCTGCCGCAGCTCGGCGTCCACCTCGACGATCTCGTGGTCGAGCCGGCGTGCCTCGTACAGCCGGGCGGTGGTCTCCTCCACCGGCGTCCGCGTCGTGGCCTCCTCACCCATCCGCAGCATCAGCCGCCGCAGCCGCCGCGCCAGCCCCTCGATGGACTCCCCGGCCTTGCCCACCCACACCGGGGGAGCCAGTAGCAGGTTGCAGGCCATGCCGACGGTCGCGCCGATCAGCGTCTCCACGATCCGGGCCCAGGCGGTGTACCCGATGGTGGTGACGCCGAGCACCAGCATGGCGCTGATCGCCACCTCGGCCACGTACTCGTCGACCCGTACCAGGTGCCCCACGGCCAGCGCGGCCATGATCAGCAGTGCCAGGCTCCACCAGGTCAGCCCCACCAGCAGGCTGAAGGCGATGGCGACCAGGACCCCCGCGACCACGGCGTTCACCCGGCGGATGCCGTTGGTGAGCGTGGCGTAGAAGGTCACCTGGACGACCAGCAGCGCGGTCAGGGGAGCGGTCAGCGGCGCCGGTTCCGGGCTCAGGCGGAGCGCGACGACGTAGGCGATCGACGCCGCGACGGCCGACCGCAGGGCCTGCACGACCACCGGGTCGCGCCGGCGCCGCAGGAAGCGCGACAGGGACGCCGTCCATTCACGTACAACTTGCATCGCTTGCCCCTGTTCCCGTTCAGGTGGCTCATCGAACACACCGATCCGCCGGGTGGCAAGGCAGCCCTATGCGTGCCGCGGTGGTAAGGGAGCGGGGGCAGGGTTCAGACGTACAGCTTGTCGAGGAAGGCGGTCAGACGGCCCGTGGTCCGCTCGATCTGCTGCTCCAGCGTCAGGCTCTCCTCGAACCGGGCCCCGGAGTCCGGGACCTTCCTGCCGCGTACGTAGAGGGAGCAGGCGAGGTCGGTGCACATGTACACGCCGACCGAGTTGCCCTCCCGGCCCGCCGCGCCCGCCTTGCGTGCCGTCATGAGGGACACGCCGCCCCCGCGGTGGGTCGTCAGGCACAGCGAGCACATGCTGCGGTGCAGGAACCCGCGCTGCGAGGCGGGGAAGCGCAGGGCCACGCCGGCCGGCCCGCCGTCCCGTTCGGTGACGAGATAGCTGCGGTCGGGGGCGCCCGGATCCCGCCAGCCGAGGAAGTCCAGGTCGTCCCAGGGGCGTTGGTCGAGATCGCGGGGGAGCGCGATCCGCTTCGCCTCGCCCTTCGAGCAGTTGACGAAGGAGCCGCGGATGTCCTGCTCGGTGAGTGCTTTCATAGGGGCTCCTGGTGTATCGGTGTAGGCAGTAGGCAAAAACCTAGGAGTACTAGGTTCATGGCTGCCAGCATAGGCAGACCCGGGGAGGGGACGCCAATGGATTTCGCGTAGCCGGCGGGGCGCGCCCGTCGAGACAGCCGCCCGCCCTGTGTGCCGGAACGGCACCCGGGCCGCCGGCTCACCGGCCCGGCGTTACGCTGCTGGAGCTGACCGGGGCTCGGGGAGGGGCGCAGGTGGGGCTCGGACGACTGTTCGGATTGGATCGCGACGCGTCCTCGTACTCGTCGCGGCCCTGGACGGGATCACAACGTTCGCCCTTAGCTCACAGCGTGAACTAAGGGTTGGAAGAATGTCGCGCCGGGACCGCCCGCAGAGGTATGTTGCAGGTCAACAGGGTTCGGAAGGAGCCACATGGCGGGGCGGAACGGGCGCACGGTACGCGACCTCAGGCGGGGCAACCGCACGGCCGTGCTGCAACGGCTCTACTTCGACGGTCCCCTCAGCCGCTTCGAGCTCGGCCCGGCGACCGGGCTGAGCTCCGGCTCCGTCAGCAACGTGGTCGCGGACCTGGTCGCCGACGGGCTGGTGGAGGAGGCCGGCAGCGTCGACTCCGACGGCGGCCGCCCCCGCACCCTGCTGCGGGTCGCCCCGGACAGCGGCCGCATGATCGGCGTCGACGTCGGCGAGACCCGCGTCCGCATCGAGCTGTTCGACCTGACCCTCACCGAACTCGCGCGCGCCGAACGCCCGTTGGCCCGGCAGGGATACGACGTCGACGGCATCGTCGGCCACATCCGCGACGGCGTCGCCGAGGTCCTCGCGGGCGCGCGGACCGCTCCCGAGCGGCTGCTCGGGGTCGGGGTCGGCGTCCCCGGCATCGTGGAGCACACCGCCGACCGGGGCGCCGTCGTGCACGGGCAGACCATCGGCTGGGACGCCGTACCGCTGGAGTCCCTGCTCCGCTCCGGCACCCAGCTGCCCGACACCGTCCCGTACTTCATCGACAACGGCGCCAAGACCCTCGGCCAGGCCGAGATGTGGTTCGGCGCCGGGCGCGGCGCCCGCAACGCGGTCGTGGTGCTGTTCGGCTCCGGCGTCGGCGCCTGTCTCGTCACCCCCGAGGTGGAGCACGGCCGGGCCGTCGAGTGGGGCCACCTCACGGTACGGGTGCGCGGGCGCCGCTGCCGCTGCGGCGCGCTCGGCTGCCTCGAGGCCTACGCGGGCGCCGAGTCGCTGCTCGACCGCTGGCGCGAGGACGGCGGACGCCCGCCGGAGGGCACCGACGAGGAGACCGCGCTCACCGCGATGCTCGCCGCCGCCTACCCGCCCGAGGGCACGCCCTGCGACCCGGTCGCGCTCGCCGTCCTGGAGGAGACCGCCGAGTACCTCGGCGCCGGCCTGTCCGACCTGATCAACCTCTTCCAGCCCGAGCGGATCCTGATCGGCGGATGGGCGGGGCTCCAGCTCGGCACCCGCTTCCTGCCCGCCGTGCGCCGGCACGCCACCTCGTACGCGCTGCGCCACCCGGCCGAGAAGGTCACCATCGACCTGGGCCGGCTCGGCCCCGACGCGGTCACGGTGGGCGCGGCGATCCTGCCCCTGGCCGACTTCTTCGCCCGCGGCGGCCGGCGTGAGCAGCCGACCGCCGAGGACCGTCTGCCGGCCTGGCGCACGGCGCTGCGGGAGCGCGTACCCGACGCCTGAGGACGGGCACGGCCCGGAACCCGGGCTTCAGGCCGGGGGCTCGTCCGGCACCGGGTGCTCGTTCCCCGTCCCCGGGCGCGGCGCACCCTGCCGCCCGGTCCCGGCCTCGTCGGTCTCGGGCACGTCCTGCCCGCCGGTGTCGCCGGGCCCTCCGCCCGGCACCGCCTCCCACGGGTCCTCGCCCGGTCGCGCCTGCTGGTCCGGCAGGTCCCGCGGCACGGGCGCGGCTCCAGCAGCGCCGGGTCCGGAGGGGTGGCCGTACGGCTGTCGTCGGTGGCGACCGCGAGCGTCCGGGTCAGGGCGCGCACATGGCCGGTCACCCGGCTCCAGCGCTCGTCCTCCTCCTCCGGCGGCACCTCCGAGGGGACCCGGCCCAGGGCGTGCAGGGCACGGTCGGTCAGCCGCAGGCTCTCCCGGCTCCAGCCGCGGGCCGAGCGCAGCGACTCCAGCCGGCGCTCGAGCCGGGCCGAGGCGTGCGACCAGTCGGCCGCGGTGCCGGCGTCCCAGTCCCCACGGCGCAGTCCGGTGGCGATCGCGCACAGCACGTCGCCCGCCTCCCGGGCCAGCGCCGCGAGGTTCTCCCGTACGTCCCGCAGATGGATCGGCGGCAGCACGAACGCGTTGACGGCCACCCCGATCACCGCGCCCAGCGCGGCCAGGCCCACCCGGTGCCCCGCCGAGGCCGCGGTGACGCTGCCCGCGGCCAGCGTGAACACCGCCGTGGTGGCGCCGTGGATCCCCTGGCCGCCGAACCGCGACCAGTTCGCCAGCAGCATCAGCACGGGCAGGGACACGGCGAGCGCACCCAGCGTGTTCCCGGTGAGCGCCTGCGCCGCCGAGGCCAGCAGCGTGCCGGCGCAGATCGCGGTGACCTGCTGCGCGGCCTGCCGCAGCGAGCTGTACACGGTGGCCTGCACCATGACCAGGGCCACCCAGGGCGCCATCAGGGCCAGCGGATCGCCCAGCAGGTCGCTCGCCACGACCCAGGCCAGCAGCGCGGCCCCGGCGGCCTTGAGGGACTGCACCACCAGGTCCCGCTCCCGTCCCGGGCCGCGCCAGGCCGCCCGGGCGGACCGGCCGACGCCTCGCGCTCCCTGGCGCAGCGTCTGTCGGGGAGTCTGCATCACGCTCGTCATCCGGTGCGGGTATCCCAAGATCTCCGTTTCCCGGCACCGGATTCCGGCCCCGGTCCGTTCAGGCCAGCGGACTGTCCCCCAGGGACGCCAGCAGGTGCGCGGGACCGTCGTAGACCGCCTCCGCGCCGGCCTCCTCCAGGTCGCCCCGCGGGATGCCGCCGCACAGGACGCCCACGCAGCGCACCCCGGCCCGGCTGCCGGCCCGCATGTCCCACACGGTGTCGCCCACGAACACCGCCCGCTCGGCGGGCACCCCGGCCAGCTCCAGCGCGTGTTCCACGGGCTCGGGGGCGGGCTTGCCCCGCTCCACGTCGTCGGCGCTCGCGGTGGCGGTGATGGCCTCGTCCGCGCCGATCGCCCGGCGCAGCGCGCCCAGTTCCGAGCCGCTCGCCGAGGTGGCCAGCACCACCGTCCAGCCGTTCCCGTGCAGGCGCCTGAGCAGTTCCCCGGCGTCCCGGAGCGCGGGCAGGCGGTCGAAGTACTGGCCGTACAGCGCCTTGTGCGCGGCGCTGAGCTCACCGTCCCGGTCCTTGTCGCGGTCGTCGCCCAGCAGATGGGCGACCAGGTCGGTGGAGCCGAGCCCGACCGCCCGGTGGACGGCGTGCATGGGCACACGGTGACCCGCCTGCCGGAAGGCCTCCCACCAGGTCACGACATGCAGGTGGTTGGTGTCGACGAGGGTTCCGTCGACGTCGAACAGGGCGGCACGGGCACGGTCACGGTCCATCGGGGGCCTTTCTCGTGGGGAATCCCGGGTGGCTGTGGCGTGCTTCGCTCGGCCCGGGCTCTGTGGGCTCTCCGGTCTCTTCCGGTACGCCTCGTGTGGCACGGGTACCACGTCAGGCGCCCGTCACGCCGGACGGCGTCCGGCGCTCCCTCGTCCAGGCGGTCGAGGCCGGTTACAAGGAGAGCCACATCCTGATCGTCCCGGACCAGGTGGCCGGGCCGGCCTCGTCGGCCACCCGGGTCAGGCGCTCGGCCACGGCGGCCGGCAGGCGGTCGCCGACGCGGTGGCCGGGTGTGTAGTTGACCGCCGTGAAGCCATGGCCCGCGGCCGGGGCTCGGGCACCGACGGCTCGACCGGCCTCGGCCCGGGCCGGCAGCGCGTCCACGGACCAGGTGGTCACCACCCGCTCGGGCGGCACCCCGTCAACGTGACCTCCGTGCACGAGCACCAGCCCCGGGTGGGCGCGGCCCCGTACCGCGCGGCCAAGGGCGGCCTCGGCCTGCTCACCCAGGTGATGGCGCTGGAACCCGCCGAGTACGGCATCACCGTCGACGGTCGCCCCCGGCGAGATCGCCACGCCGATGCCGGCCAGGAGGACTCGGACCCGCGCACCGAGAGCCGCCCCGGCGTGCCGCGCGGCCGGCCGGGTGACGCCCGGGAGGCCGTGTCCGTCATCGCCTTCCTGGCGGGCCCGGACGCCTCCTACGTGACCGGCGCCTCCTGGGCCGTCGACGGCGGCATGCTCCGGATGGGCCCGATGGCCGGCTCGCACCTGGGGAGCGACGACTGGTGGCGCCCCTGACCCGGTCCGGCGGCGCTCGCGGAGGACACACCGGGGCGCCGCCCGTTCTACGCTGAATTGCATGACCGAACAAGGAGTGCCCTATATGTCCCACCCGCGGATCGTGGTGCACGGGGTGATGGCGGGCAGACCGGGCCGACCGCCCTTCCGTATCGTGGAGATCGACGGCCAGGTGGTCGGGGAGGCGCACGCCGTCACCGACGTGCTCGAGGCCGCCGCCGCCCATGGCATCACGGTGCACGACCTGGACGACCCGGACGTCGTCCGCTGGATCGGCGGCGGCAAGTTCACCTGGGCGCAGCACTGAGGCCCTGCCGTACGGCTCAGCCGACCGTCCGCTTCTGGGCCGGCGCCGCCCGTGCGGGTCCATATCTGCAGCCGGGTGCCGTTGGCGGAGTGGTCGCCGGTGACGTCCAGGCACGTGTCCGGCTGCGGGTTCACGATGTCGTGCGGGCCGGGACGGCCCCCTTCTGGTTCGGCCCGCCGGCGCAGTCCCGGAGCCGGCGGGTGGAGCCGTCCGCCGTGCCGTTGCCGGTGACGTCCAGGCACGTGCCGAGCGCCCGGAGCGTGCTGTTCGGCGCCGGCCGTCCACTGCCGGGCCGCGGTGTCGTTGCAGTCGCACAACTGTACGAGCATTGGCGGAGTCGGCCGCGGCCACGTCCACGCGCCTGCCGGCCAGGCCCCGGACGGCGACGCCCGCCCCGGTGCCGCCGGTGTCACCGGCACCGAGTCCACCACGCGCTGCTGCGGGAAGGCGGTGGAGCCGTCCGGGGCCTGGCCGGTAGCCGCCCACGGCGAGGTTCGGCATGAGGAAGAACGGCCGGCCGAAAACCCACGTCCGCCGCCCAGGTCGGCGGGCGTGCGCCGCCGGTACCCGTTCCCGTCCACCGACCAGGTGATCGAGTCGGGTGCCCCTCAATGGGTCGGTGCGGTACGGCCGCGGCCGGTCGGGCCGGTCACTGCTTCCGTACGCGGGCGTGCACCGCCCGCCCGATCCGCCGCCCCAGGAGCAGGTAACCGACCAGCGCTCCACTGGTGTTGAGGGTGACGTCGTCCACGTCGAAGGCCCGTCCCGTCACCACCGTGCCCTGCGCGAGCTCCACCAGCAGCATCACGATCGCGGTCAGCAGCATCACCTTCACGAACCCGCGCGCCCGCGGCGCGAGGACCGGGACCAGCACGCCGAAGGGGACTCCCAGCAGCAGGTTCCCGCCGATCTGCTTGACCGCGTCGCGCAGTTCGGGCTGGTCCAGATAGGCCTTCAGGGAGCGGCCCGGGTGCAGGTTGGTGTGTGTGAGGGGCACCGACGCAGGGGACGGCTGGAGGGTGAGCCGTGCCAGGACGACGGCGAACGCCACCATGAAGGCGAAGGCGACGAGCATCGCCAGCAGCCGCAGGGGCAGCGGCACTGCGTGGTGCTCGGCCGTGGCCGCCCGGTCCGGCTTCGTTGTGGCCTGGCCGGTGCGGACGCGGCCCGTCCTGCGGGTGCGCAGCCGTGCGGCGGTGATGCCCATCGGTCCTCCAGTCTTCAACATCCCTGCGTTGTAAGGCGGTTACCCGGCAGGGGACCGGAAATGCCACCCCCGCACACCGCGGGCGGTGCGGGCGGGTGAAGGCTGGGTCCTGACGGCGGCCGAGACGGGCCGGCACAGCCTTCCCGCTTGACTGCGGAGGGCGCCGTTCCGTGGAATGCGGCTGCGAAGCAGCGCAACACGACCAGACGGAGCTCCGACATTGACTGAACCCTCGCGGCACGACTGGCATCTCCTGGGGCTGGACGAATTCGACGCACGGCTGTACCGCGAGGTACTGCGGGATCCGGGCGCGGAGCCGGGCGGCTGGGCGGAGAGCCTGGACGTCACGGACGAGCAGGTGGGCGAAGGGGTGCGTCGCCTCGCCGGACTGAACCTGCTGGCCTGCGAGCCCGCCGGGCCGGATGTCCAGCGGGTCCGGGCCGTCGATCCGCACCTGGCGCTGCGGGCCGTGCTGCGGTCCAGGGACGAGGCGTTCCTGCGGATCGCGGCGATGGCGGAGTCGCTGGCCGTGGAGTACGACCGCGGGCGGCTGCGGTCGTCCCCGGAGCGCCTGGTCGAGGTCGTGGAGGGGCCGGCCGCGCACGTCCGGCGGCTGCGGGAACTGTACGCCGGCGCGGAGGAGGAGGTCCTCGGCCTGGACACCCCGCCGTACGTGGTGTCCGCCGGCGACAACACGGACGCGCAGGGCTCGGCCATGGCGCGGGGAGTGCGGTTCCGCACGGTGTACGCGGTTCAGGGGCTGGAGTCGCCGGAGCGGTTCGAGCAGGCCCTGGGCATGGCCGCGCGGGGCGAACGGGCCCGGATCCTCGCGACGGTTCCGTTCAAGTTGCTGATCATCGACGGGCGGACCGCGATGATGCCGCTCACCGACCGGGAGAGCGACAACGAGTTCCGGACCATCGTGGTGCACCGCTCGGCGCTGACGGTGGCCCTGAGGACGCTCTTCGAGAGTCTCTGGCGCACGGGAACGCCGCTCGGTCCGAAGGGAGCGGCGGAGCGGCCGGGCGGCGGGGAGACCGTGAGCGAGGCGGAGCAACGCCTGCTGCGGCTGCTGGCGGCGGGGCTGAAGGACGAGGCGATCGCCCGTCAGCTCGGCATCTCCCTGCGGACCCTGCGCCGCCGGATCGCCGATCTGCAGGACCGGCTGGGGGCGGCGGGACGGTTCCAGGCGGGGGTGCAGGCCGCCAGGCGCGGGTGGATCTGAGGCGGGTTCCGACTCCTGCACCGCAGGGGGCCGGTGTGCGCGCGTGCGCCCCGGGGTTCCCCCCCCCCGGGGCGCACGCGGGCGTTCAGTATCCGGCGTTCAGCCGCCGGTCAGCAGCCGTCGGCCGGTTTGAGGGTGAAGTCCTTGGTGCTGGTGGCTCCTTCCGTGAGGCTGACGACGGCGGCCCGCGGACCCCAGCCGTCCTTGGCCGCGGTGACCAGCAGGGGACTGTTGGCGACGTCCAGCCAGAGCTGGTAGTGGCCGGCGCTGTCCACCTTCAGGGTGTACTCGGAGTCGGTGCCCTGGATGCCGACCAGCGCGCCCGGGATCACCGAGGTGGTGGCGTCACAGGCGGTTCCCCGGACCGTGCCGCCGATCTTGCCCCAGGTGGCCGGGGCCTTCTGGGTGAGGTTGACCTCGACGGACTGCGGGGCGTACGGCGTGTCGTCCTGGGCGACGAGCCGGGCGTTCCAGATGCCGGGCTGGGTGGCGGCGATACCGCTCGCGTCGAACGACAGCCGCACCTTCACGCTGTCCCCCGGGGCCAGGGTCGCCGTGGTGGTGTCCTCGGACATCCAGTCCACGGTGGGCTCGGTGCCGCAACTGTCGTTGCCGGGCAGCAGCTCCACCGTGCCGACGAGAGTGTAGAAGCTGAGGCCGCCGCCGAGCCGGTACATGCCGCACGCGGCCCCGGCGCGCGCCACCGCCTGGTTGGCGTTGGGCAGCGGCGTCCAGGCGTCGGTGGCCGGGTCGTAGGCGTATCCGGCGTTGGTGAGGGAGCCGTCCCAGTAGCCCCCGGACATCAGCAGCCTGCCGTTCGCCACGACACCGGCCGAGGCGTACGAGGTGGCCGGCAGATCGGTGATCGGCGACCACGCGGCCTTGCCCGGGTCGAAGACGTACCCCGTCTTCAGGCTCACGTCGGAGGTGCCGACGCGCCGCAGCCCTCCCGCGCAGTAGATCTTTCCTTCGACGGTGCCGCAGGAGTACCAGCCGCCGGCGCTCGGGTAGTCGGTGCCCGTGCTCCAGGTGTCCGTGAGCGGGTCGTATACCTGGACCGTCCTGAGGACGCACCCCTGCGCCGTCTCCAGGCAGCCGCCGATGAGGTAGATCCGCCCGTCGACGACCGCGAGGCCGGCCTTGGCGACGGCCTGCGGCATGCGCGCCCCGGCGGTCCAGGTCTTCTTGACGGTGTCGTAGATCTCCACCGTGTCGGTGGCACTGTAGTCGGCGGTCCAGCCGCCGAAGACGTAGAGCTTGCCGTAGAGGTAGACCGCCTGGGGGGCCTCCCGCTTGTAGCTCATGTCGGGCAGGGAGCCCCAGGTGGCGGTCGCGGTGTCGTAGACGAAGACCTTGTTCTGCATCCTGCCGGAGGTGTACGAGTAGCCGCCGACCGAGTACACCTTGCCGCCGCCGGCCGCACCGGTGTTGTCCGCGACGGTGATCGGCAGGTCGGGGGCGCTGGTCCACTCGTCGCCGGCCGGGGTGGTGTCGGCGGGTGTCGCGGCCGCGGCCGTGGCCCTTGCGGTGGCGGGGGTCAGGGGGCCGCCGTCGACACGGGTCTTCTTCTGCCTGACGAGCGGTGCGCTCTGGGACCGGGCCATCGGCGAGACGCGGCCGGGCTGTTCGGCGAGCGAGAAGGAGGCCGTGGCGGAGCCGGTGTTGGTGACGGTGAAGTCGGCGGCTGCGGTGCCCTGCCAGTCGACGCTGGTGTCGATCGAGGTCCGGCTGAACGAGAGCCGCGCGGCGGCCAGGGTGAAGTCCGCCGGTGCCACGGCGTCCGCGGTCACGGCGGCGTCGGTGCGGTCGGTGGTGTAGCCGCTCGCCGAGGCGCTGTAGGCGGCGCTGCCCGCGGCGGCGAACAGGGTGTAGAAGCCGTCGCCGACGGCCGGGTCGTCCGGGGTGGCGAGAGTGACGGCGGATCCGCCCGTGCCGTCGGCCCGGCCCACCGTCGCGCCGGCCACACCGTCCTCGGTGTTCTTGTCGGTCACCTGGCCGGTCACCAGGCCGCCGGGGACGACGGCGCAGCTGCCGGAGCCGGAGTCGCCTGCCTGGTAGCCCGGGGCGCTGCAGGTGGCCGGGTCGGCCTCGGGGGCGAAGTCCTGCCGCAGGGCCGAGTCGGCGACCGTGACCTCGGCGGTGGCCTCCTGGTAGCCGGGGTAGGCGGGCTCCACCTGGACGGTGTAGGTGTCCTCCACCGGCACCTCGAGGGTGAACCGGCCGGTGACCGGGTCGGTGCGGACGGCGCTGGTCGGCTCGCCGGCGACCCGTACGACGGCGTACAGCGGCCAGCCGTGGCCCGAGCCGTCCTTGACGGTGCCGCGGACCCTGGCCGTGGCCTTCTCCTGAAGCTCCAGGTCGGCGGTGACCGAGTCGTCCTCGGCGACCGACACCGACCGGGTGGCGGGCCGGTAGCCGAACTTGGCGGCCTTCAGGTCGTAGGCGCCGACCGGGACGGCGAGGGTGTAGGTGCCGTCGGCGGCGGTGGTCGTGGCGAGGGTGCCCATGGTGACCGACGCGCCGCCGACCGGATCGCCGGTGGCCGAGTCGGTCACCGTGCCGTGCACCGTGCCGTGCGCGGCGGCCTTGAAAGCGGCCGTGCCGCGCGGGGTGCCGAGTCCGGTGGGCCCGTCGTAGCCGGGGCCGGCGGTGCACACGTAGGTGAGGGTGCAGGTGCCGTTGGAGCCGGAGGTGACGTCGTTCAGCGCGCCGGGCAGGGTGTACGGGTAGGCCATCGGGGAGCTGCCGGTCACCGGCGCGCCGGCGAGGGCGTACACGGAGGCGATGATCGGCGCGGCGGCGCTGGTGCCGCCGAAGACCCGCCAGGCGCCGCTGGCGTAGACGGCCACTCCGGTGTTCGGGTCGGAGACCGCGGAGACGTCGGCGACGGCACGGGCCGTACAGCCGGTGTCGGTCTGCACGGCCGGCTTGGCCTCGTACGCCGAACAGCCGCTGCCGGCGCCCGACCACGTGGTCTCGGTCCAGCCGCGGCCGGCGGTGGTGCTCTTCACCAGCGAGGTGCCGCCCACCGCGGTGACGTTCGGTGAGGAGGCCGGCCAGGAGGTCCCGTAGGCGTAGCCGTAGTCACCGGTGCTGGCGGTGATCGCCACGCCGGGGTGGTCGAAGTAGGCCTTGTCGTAGGTGAGCTGGGCGGAGAACTCGTTCGAGCCCCAGCTGTTGGAGACGTACTGCGCGCCCTGGGCGACCGCCTGGTTCACCGCGGTCCCCAGATCGGTGACGCTGGCACTGTTCGCCTCCACCAGCAGGATCTTGCAGTCGGGACAGACCGCGCTGACCATGTCGAGGTCCAGGGAGATCTCCATCGCCCAGTTGGCGTTGGCGGACGGGTACGAGGTGCCGCCGTTCTGGTTGATCTTCCGGAAGCAGCCGTTGTCGGTGGTGCACTCCGGCAGGCCGTACATGGCGCGGTAGGCGGCGAGGTCCGCCTCGGCGGTCGGGGAGTCGTAGGCGTCCACGATCGCCACCGTGCGGCCGCCGGACACCGCGGAGCTGACTCCGTAGGCGTCGCGCAGGTCGGCGGGGGCGAAGCCGGCGGGTGCGGCGGCGGCAGCGGCCAGGGCCGCGCGGGTGACCTTCACGTCGGATCGCACATACGCCGCGCAGGCCATCTCCCCGGCGCGCCGGGGGGTGGCGCAGCTGCGGGTGGCCTTGTGCCGGGCGGGCTTTCCGGTGGGGTCCGGCAGGTACTTGTGCTTCGCCCGGGCGGCGGGCGAGCCGGCCATGGCGGCCGTCAGGGCCTTCGCGGCCGCGGCGCGCGAGGCGGTGCCGGAGGAGGGGGCCGGGTGAGAGGAGGACTTGGTGGCGGGGGAGGAGGACGCGGGCCGGGCACTCGCGGCCGTGGCCACGGCGGGCTGGAGGAGGGCGACCAGCAGCGCGGTGATCGCCATCACCGAGGACGACACAATACTTCGCCGTCTGGACGAAGGCATGACAAAACCTCCCGGAGGGGTGGGTGCGGCGGTCCGCGTAGGTCGGGACACCGAGCGAAGAATGGCAGCACCACTCCCCGCCCGGTGTCCCATAGCGGCCAACTGCCTTGATCGGTCAGGCAATCCGCCGCACTTTCACTGGACGGCGCACTGTCGTCACGCCACGTGAACGGATCAGGCGAGCAGGTCCAGGCAGTCGAACGACACCCCCGGGCTCAGGAACCCGGTGCCCGTGGAGCCGCTGATGATCGACAGCTTGAGCACGTTGTACTGGCTCGTGTCCGTCTGCCAGGCGCTGGCGGGGACGCTGTACGTCAGGGTGGCGTTGTTCTCCCGGTACGTGCCCACCGTCAGCGAGCGGGTGGACGGCTCCGTCGGCGCGGAGGGCGCCGAGGACGTCCAGGAGTTGACGCTCACCTGGGGCCGGCCGCCGATGTACGTGGCGGTCAGGCCGATGCGCAGGGTGTGTGCCGCCGCCGCCTGCGCCGCGGTCAGCTTGAAGTACACCAGCAGGTCGTTGTTGACGTCCTTCCACATGTAGCAGGGGAAGTTCGCGGCGGACGACGAGCCGACGACGTAGTTGCCGGTCCAGGAGGCGGCGCGTACGTCGGAGGGGTGGGCGGTCGTCATCAGGTCGGCGTTCTTGAAACCGGCCGGTGTGCCGTTCCAGTCACCGATCCGCCAGATGACGGAGGCCTTCGACGGGTCGCTGCTCACGGTCAGGGTGTTGACCGTGGTGGTGCTGCCCGCGCTGACGGTCACCGAGGTGGTGACGACGGCCAGTTCGCCCTTGTAGACCGTCAGCGTGTAGGTGCCCGGCAGCATCTTCTCGCAGGTGTAGGCACCGCTCGACGACGCCGACGCCCAGTACTGGGCATTGGAGTTGGAGAAGCCGACCGTGTACGGCACGGACGTGTCCATGCCGGAGATGCCGTTGCCCACCACCCGGCCGCGCCCGCTGCTGCCGACCCAGCCGGTCAGGCCGAGCGAGTCGACCCAGGAGGTGTCCAGGTTGCGGGCGTACAGCGAGCTGGAGGGCGTGCCGCCGTCGGTGAAGTTCAGCAGGTACGGACCCTGCAGGCCGTAGCGGGTCACGTCGCTCTGCGCCATCGAGTACTGCAGGATCTCGTAGAAGTCCTGCGCCGCCGTGGTCGATCCGCGCAGCAGCGAACGGTAGAACGGCCCGCCGGACGCCTTCTCGTGGTTGCTGCGCAGCAGCCACAGCCCGACCGAGCCGGTGGTCTTGCCGACGTAGTCGTAGTCCATGGTGCGCAGGCCGGAGTAGTGCTTGGAGTGCGTGGTGCCGTCGGTGGACCGCCAGATGTCGGCGGCCTCGATGACCGTGCCGGTGGTCTCGTCCCAGGCGTCCGGGCCGGTGTTGGGGAAGATGTTCGGCTTGATGCGGACGATGTACCGGCCGGCGTTGACCGAGCTGTCGGCCTTGTAGGTCCACATGTAGATGGTGTTCTGTCCGCTGCGCGCCGCGTAGTAGTGCTTGAGCGTGCCGTGGACGACGGTCACCAGGATGGTGGAGTTGACGGTGGCGATGGTGACCGTGGAGGCGCCGAGGCCGGACTCGACCTGGGAGTTCTTGCCGGAGTAGCCCTGGTACTCCACGCCCCGGTAGACCAGCGACACCAGGTCGCCGGTGGAGTGGTTGACCTTGAAGACCAGGTTGGCGCCGGTGTCGATGACGTAGTTGGTGCCGTCGTCGGACCAGCCGAACCCGGCGGCCTGCGCGGAGCCGGCCAGCGGGCCGACCCCGACGAGAGCCGCCGCGGCCGCTCCGGCCAGGGCCGTCCGGCGTGCTATGCGGTGCTGGGGGGGTGTGGGTGTGGCATCTGTTGAGGACATCGTGCGGGTGTTCCTCTCTGTGGGGGTGTGCCGTGAGTCCCCACGGGGCGGTGCCATGTGTCCCCGTGGGGGAGGGGATGTGCCATAGTCGCCACCGGCTGCGGTTCTGTTGCCGCCCCTGGCGGGGTCAGCCCGGCACGTCGGGCCTGAGCAGGCCCTGGGTACGGAGCTCCTTCCACAGCTCCTCGGGCACGTGCTGCCGGTGGAGGTCGGTGTTGCGCACCACCTGCCGGGCGGTGCGCATGCCGAGGGTGACGTTGACGACGGCGGGGTGCGTGAAGGGGAACGCGATGGCCGCGGCGGGCAGTGTGGTGCCGTACCGCTCGCACACCTCCGCGATCGCCGTGGCCCTGGCGACCAGTTCCGCCGAGGCCTCCCGGTAGTCGAACGTCGCCCCGGGCTCGGGCCTGTCGCGTGACAGCAGGCCGGAGTTGAACACTCCGGCGGCCACCACGCTCTTGCGCTGCTCCTGGGCGGCGGGCAGCACGTCGTCGAGCGCCGACTGGTCCAGCAGGGTGTACCGGCCGGCCACCATCACGACGTCCGCGGCGGTCTCGCGCAGGAAGCGGGCCGGCATCGCCGACTGGTTCATGCCCGCGCCGATCGCCCCGACGACGCCCTGGTCGCGCAGGTCCGCCAGAGCGGGCATGGCCTCGTCCGCGGCCTGCCGCCAGTGCTCGTCGGGGTCGTGGAGGTAGACGATGTCGAGCCGGTCGGTGCCCGTCCGCCGGAGCGTCTCCTCCAGGGAGCGCAGGACGCCGTCCCTGCTGAAGTCCCACTCCCTGCGCAGGTCGTCCCGGACGGCGAAGCCCTCGCTGTCGGCACCGCGCGGGTGCTCGTTGGGGACGAGGAGCCGGCCCACCTTGGACGAGAGCGCGTACGCGTCGCGCGGCCGGTTGGCCAGGAACGCCCCGAGACGTGTTTCGGACAGCCCCAGGCCGTAGTGGGGGGCGGTGTCGAAGTACCTGATGCCCGCGTCCCAGGCGGCCTCGAGCGCGCCCGTCGCGTCGGCGGCGGACGTGGGCCGGTAGAGGTTGCCGATCACGGACGCCCCGAATCCGAGGTCGGTCAGGAGCACCGGGGTGGTGCCGATCGCGCGCTGTCGCACACGGTCCTCCGCGGTGGTGCGTGGTGGGGGCCGGTCGGCGTCCGGCACGGCGGCGGCCGCGCCCGTCACCGGCCCAGCCATCCGCCGTCGACGGGCAGTATCGCGCCGTGCACGTAGGCCGCCGCGTCCGAGGCGAGGAACACCGTCGCCCCGCCGATGTGGTCCGCCGAGCCCCAGCGCCCGGCCGGGATGCGGTCCAGGATCGCCCCGCTGCGCTGCGGATCGTCCCGCAGGGCCTGGGTGTTGTCGGTGGCGATGTAGCCGGGCGCGATGGCGTTGACGTTGACGCCGTACGGCGCCCACTCGTTGGCCAGGGCCTTGGTCAGGCCCGCGACGCCGTGCTTGGCGGCGGTGTAGCCGGGGACGGTGATGCCGCCCTGGAAGCTGAGCAGCGACGCGGTAAAGATGATCTTGCCGCTGCGGCGGCCGGTCATCGCTCCGCCCACGGCGCGGGCCAGCGTGAACTGGGCCGTCAGATCGACCTGGAGCACGTGGTCCCAGTCGGCGTCGCCGTGCTCGGCCGCGGGTGCGCGGCGGATGGTACCGGCGTTGTTGACGAGGATGTCGACGGGGCGCTCGCGGGCGGCGAGGTCCGCTCCGAGGGCGCGTACGGCGTCCCTGTCGGCGAAGTCGGTACGGATCGCCTCGAAGGAGCGGCCCGCGGCGACGACGTCCTTCTCCACCGCGCTGCCGGACTCCTCCAGCGCGGCGCTGACCCCGATGACGTCCGCGCCGGCCTCGGCCAGCGCCCGGGCCATGGCGCGGCCGATGCCGCGGCGGGCGCCGGTCACCACGGCGAGGCGCCCGGTCAGGTCGAAGCGGTTCATTCGGCGGCCTCCGCGGCTGTGTCGTCCGTTGTGTGGCCTGCTGTGTCGTCGGCCGTGCCGTCGCACCGCACGAGGACCTTCATGACGTCGTCGCCGGACTCCAGGGCCCCGAACGCCGAAGCGGCGTCGGCCAGCGGCACCACCCGGCTGATGAGCCGGTCGGCGGGAACCGTGCCGTCGGCGACGAGCGCCACCGCCCGGGTGAAGTCCGAACGGTCGTACAGGCGCGCGCCGACCAGGACGAGTTCGCGCCAGAAGAAGCGGTGGAGGTTCACCGCGCGCGGTGTGGGGTGAATGGCGACCTGGCAGAGCCGGCCGCGTACCCCGAGGACCTCCACGGCGGTGTCCACTCCCGCCTGCGCGCCCGAGACCTCGAACGCGACGCCGGCTCCCGCGCCGGCGGTCCACCGCTCGACCAGCGCGGGCACGTCGTCGGCCGCCGGGTCCCAGACGTCGATGCCCAGTTCCCCGGCGAGAGCGCGGCGGTGCGCGCTCAGCTCGGTCAGCCGGACGTCGGCACCCGCGGCCCGGGCCACCAGCGCGATCAGGATGCCGACCGGCCCCCCGCCCACCACCACGACCCGCTCACCGGGCCGGACGGCTGCCCGGCGCACGTCATGGACCGCGACCGCGGTGGGTTCGACGAGGGCGGCGTGGTCCAGGCGCAGCGCCTCGGGCAGCCGTACCAGCGTGGACGCGGGCACGGTCCACCGCTGCTGCATGGCGCCGGGGGAGTCGATCCCGATGAAGTCGAGGTTCTGGCAGACGTGCTGGTTGCCCGCCCGGCACGCGGCGCAGGTGCCGTCCCACGCCAGGGGCATCACGGTCACGGCGTCGCCCGCCTTCCAGCCCTCGACGCCGGGACCCACCGCGGTGACGCGGCCGGACATCTCGTGCCCCAGAACGGCGGGCCGGGTGACCCGCCCGTCCATGTGGCCGTGGAAGATGTGCAGGTCGGTGCCGCACACACCGACGTAGGCCGGTGCCAGCTGGACCTTGCCGGGTCCGGGAGGCGCGACCGGGACGGAACCGGTGTCCACGGTACGGGCCCCGAGGTAGCGCGCTGCGAGTGCGCTCATGGATACGTTCCTTTCGGGTCAGGCACCGGGCCGGACGCGGTCCGACCAGACGGGCCCGTCGGGGTGGCGGTAGGCCGCCAGCGAGGCGGGGAGCATCTCGGCGCCGAGTCCCGGCGCGGCCGGGGCGAGATAGTGGCCGTCGGCGACGCGGACGGGGTCGACGAAGTGTTCGTGCAGGTGGTCGACGTATTCGATGACCCGGTCCTCGGTGGTGCCGGAGACGGCGACGTAGTCGAACATCGACAGGTGCTGCACCATCTCGCACAGCCCGACTCCGCCGGCGTGCGGGCAGACGGGGACGCCGAACTTGGCCGCGAGCAGCAGGATGGCGATGTTCTCGTTGACGCCGGCGACCCGGGCGGAGTCGATCTGGACGATGTCCACCGCGCCGGCCTGGAGGAGCTGCTTGAAGACCACCCGGTTGGCGACGTGTTCGCCGGTGGCGACCTTCACCGGTGCCACCCCCCGGCGGACGGCGGCGTGGCCGAGGATGTCGTCCGGTGAGGTGGGTTCCTCGATCCAGTAGGGGTCGTAGGGGGCCAGGTGCCGCATCCACTCGACGGCCTCCGCCACCTCCCAGCGCTGGTTGGCGTCCACGGCGATGCGGACCCCGGCGCCGACGGCCTCCCGGGCCACCCGCATGCGCCGTACGTCGTCCTCCAGCGAGGCGCCCACCTTCAGCTTGATCTGCGTGAAGCCGTCCGCGACCGCCTCCTTGGCCAGCCGGGCGAGCTTCTCGTCGGAGTAGCCCAGCCAGCCCGGTGTGGTGGTGTAGGCCGGGTAGCCGCGCTCCAGCAGGCGGTCGATCCGCTCGCGGCGCCCCGGTTCGGCGCGGCGCAGCAGTTCCAGCGCCTCCTCGGGCGTCAGCGCGTCACCGAGCCAGCGGAAGTCGACCTGGGCGACGAGCTGTTCCGGGGTCATCTCGCCGAGGAAGCGCCACAGCGGGAGTCCGGCGCGCTTGGCCGCCAGGTCCCAGGCGGCGTTGACGACCGCGCCCACGGCCATGTGCATGGCGCCCTTCTCCGGTCCCAGCCAGCGCAGCTGGGGGTCGTGCACGAGGGTTCTGGAGAAGCCGCCGAGGTCGTCGCAGACGTCCGCCACCCGCAGGCCCACCACGTGCGGGGCGAGGGCGGCGATCGCGGCGGCCTGGACATCGTTGCCGCGCCCGGTGGTGAAGGCGAGGGCGTGGCCCTCCAGACCGTCACCCGCGTCGGTGCGCAGCACGACGTAGGCGGCCGAGTAGTCGGGTTCGGGGTTCATGGCGTCGGAGCCGTCGAGGTGTTCGGAGGTCGGGAAGCGTACGTCCAGCACCTCGAGGTCCGTGATGCGGGCGGAGGGTGGCGTCGATGACATGGGTCACTCCTGGGAGCGGGCCGGGGCCGTACCGGACGTGGGTCCGCGAGGCCGCGGGGGCGGGTGGGACAGGGGCTGGGTCAGGAGAGCGGCACATGCCTCCGTTCGCCCGCGGGCAGCCGGAGCGCGGTCTCCGTCTCCCCCCAGCGCACCACCACGTCCCTGTCCGAGTCCGCGGTGAGGACGGCCCGTCGCAGCCGGCCGTCCCGCCACCAGGCGTCCACCGTCACCCCGCCGCGTGCGCGCAGGCCGGTGAAGTGCCCTGTCGGCCAGTCGCCGGGCAGGGCCGGGAGCAGGTGGATCCTCGTCGTGCCGGCGTCCGAGGTGTGCGACTGCATCAGCATCTCCGCCACGCCCGCGGTGAACCCGAAGTTGCCGTCGATCTGGAACGGGGGGTGGGCGCAGAACAGGTTGCGGTAGACACCGGCGGGCGCCGTCATGGACGGTTCGTCGGAGGCGTCCTCGGCCATCGGCGCCAGGAAGCTGCGGATGAGTCCGGACGCGCCCGAGGGGTCCTGGAGGCGGGCGCGCAGGGCCAGGCGCCAGGCGAGGGACCAGCCGGTGCTCCTCGGTCCCCGCGCGTCGAGGGTGCGCAGGGCCGCCGCGGCGAGCCGCGGGGCCGACTCCGGGGTGATGCCGCTGCCCGGGTAGACGCCGACCAGGTGCGAGGTGTGCCGGTGCGTGGGTTCGGTGTCGGACAGGTCCGACGACCACTCCGCCAGCCGTCCGTCCGGCGCGACCCGCTCCGCCGGGAGGGCGGCCAGGGCGGATCGCGCCCGTAGGCGCCACTCGTCGTCGGCCGGGGCGGCGGCGCCGTGCGGCGCGAGGGCCGCGAGCGCGTCGAGACCGCGTTCCAGCACGTCCCGGATGAGCGCCAGGTCGGAGGTGGTCGACGTGGAGAGGGCGGCGGGGCGTCCGTCCGGCGCCAGGTAGTGGTTCTCCGGTGACGTGGCGGGCGTGGTGCCCAGGGTGCCGTCCGGGCGCTCGGCGAGCCAGTCGAGGCAGAACGTTCCCGCGTCCCGGAGCAGCGGCCATCCGGTGCGGCGCAGGAAGGCGGCGTCCCGGGTGTAGTCGTAGTGGTCCCACACGTGCCGCACCAGCCAGGCGGCGCCCAGCGGCCAGAAGGACCAGCACGGGTCGGCGTCACCCTCGCCGGCCGGCAGGGCGAACCCCCAGGCGTCGGAGTTGTGGTGCAGGGTCCAGCCGTCCGCCCCGTACAGCTCGCGCGCCGCCTCCTCGCCGCGCGGCCGCACCGCCGCCAGCCACTCCAGCAACGGCCGGTGGCACTCGGCGAGGTGGGTGACCTCGGCCGGCCAGTAGTTCATCTCGAGGTTGATGTTGGTGGTGTAGTTGCTGCTCCACGGCGGACGGACCTGGGCGTTCCAGATGCCCTGCAGGTTGGCCGGCAGCGAGCCGGGCCGTGAACTGGCCAGCAGCAGATAGCGCCCGTACTGGAAGGCCAGCGCGGCCAGACCGGGATCCGGTTCCCCGTCGGCGAACCGGGCGATGCGGTCCGCGGTGTCCCGGGTGCGGGCCGCGGGCGTGGCGGCGAGGTCCAGTTCCACCCGCTCGAAGAGGCGCCGGTGCTCGGCCTCGTGGTCCGCCCTCGCCGCGGCGAGCCCGGCTGCCGTGCCGGCGGTGCGCGCCAGGTCGTCCAGCTGGTGGCCGAGGGCCACGCGCAGCCGGTCTACGTCGCCGTGCGGGTACGTCAGCGGGCCGCCGTAGTCGGTCCGGGTGGCCAGCAGGACGGTGATCCGGGTGGCGCCCGTGACGACGAGGGCGTCCCCGTCGGCGGCCACGGTTCCGTCGGTCAGGACGCGGACGCCCACCAGGGCGGTGACGGCCGTGCCGGGGGCCGTGTCGTAGCGCACGGGGTCCGGCAGCGACTCGTGCGGGGGCACCACGTGGGAGGGCATGCGGACCAGCGCGTGCAGGTGGCCGCCGGTGCCGGGCTGGGCCGCCCCGTCCCCGTCGGCGTGGCGTGCTGCCTCGATCAGCGCCGTCGGGTGCGGCGAGCCCAGCGTGACCCGGGTCGCCGGGAGCCGTGCGGGCCGCGCCGGGTCCGCGGCGTCCTGGGCCTCGCGGTGCAGGAACAGGGCCTGGGCGGGCGCGCTGATCCAGGCGTCCTGGACGATGCGCTCGTCGCCCGCCACGTACGCGTGCGAGGCGACGGCGGTGCGCAGGTCGAGGGAGCGCGCGTACTGCCCGGGCTCACCCACCGGGTGGCTCAACTCGAGGTCCACGAGCGGCTGGTAGGCCTGGCTGTGGCCGTGCTGGAGCCGGCTCACGGCGCGTTCGGCGGCGCGTACGTCGCCCGCCTCCAGGGCGGCACGCGCCTCGGCGACGACCTTGGGTCCTTCTCCCGGCGCGATCAGCGGGGTTCCCGACGCCGTGGCGGGCGATCCCGACCAGCAGGTGTCGTCGTTGATCTGGAGCCGGTCGGTCGTCACGCCGCCGAAGTACATGGCTCCGAGGCGTCCGTTGCCGAGGGGCAGTGCGTCGGTCCAGCGCCGGGCCGGCCGGCTGTCGCGGAGGGTGAGCGGCGTGTCGGCCGCCGTGTGGTCCTGGGTCACTCTTTGGTCGCTCCGCTCGTGAGTCCGCTGATGATGTAGCGCATGCCGAACACCACGACGAGGACCGCCGGGACCGCCAGGAGCACGAGGCTGGCGTTGTAGCGCGCGATGTCGGTGGGCGAGGCGCCCAGACCGGTGTTCAGGCTCATCACCGCCTGCGCCGCCGTCTGCAGCGAGGTCTTGCGCAGGAAGACCGAGGGCCACATGAAGTCCTGGAGGGACCAGACGAAGCACAGGATGGTGAGGTTGACGACGGCCGGGCGGCACAGCGGCAGGAAGACACTGCGGAAGACCCGCAGGTGTCCGGCCCCGTCGAGCGCGGCGGCCTCCAGGACGGCGGCGGGCACGTTGCGGCCGAAGTTGCGCATCAGCAGCACGCCGAACGGGATGGTGATGGCGGCCTCGGGCAGGGCGACCCCCAGATAGCTGTCGAAGAGCCCCAGTTCGTTGTTGATGCGGTAGGCCGGGACGATCATGGCGGCGGCCGGGATCGCCAGGAACAGCAGGGCCAGCGAGAAGGCGAGCTCGCGGCCGCGCCAGACCAGGACGGAGAAGGCGTAGCCGGCCGCGGTGGACACGCTCACCACCAGCGCGGCGTGCAGAAGGCCGACGACGAACGTGTTGAGGTACGTCTGCGGTATGGAGATGCCGCCGACCGGATCGGTGAAGAGGGTGACGTAGTTGTCGAACCCGTGCACCTCGAGCGACTTGCGCAGCGCGGCGTACATCGGGAAGGCCCAGAACAGGCCCATCACGGCGAGCACCGCGTACATGATGCGCCGGTCGCGGGCGCTGGTGACGGCACCGCGCAGGGTGGTCTCGTGGCGGCTCATCGACGCCCTCCGCTGCGGGGGCGGGTGAGGAACATCTGGACGACGGAGATGACGAAGGCGATCAGCAGCACGACGACCGCGGCGGAGGCCACGAATCCGGTGCGCGGACCGGGGTCGGTGCTGAAGCGGTACAGGAACGTGCCCACGATCTCCGTGTGGCCCGCCGGGCCGCCGCCGGTGGAGAACAGCACCACCTCGAGCGAGCGGAAGGATCCGAGCAGCAGGGACAGGACGACCGTGATGTGGGTCGAGGTCATCATCGGGTAGACGATGGACCGCATGATCCGGAACGTTCCCGCGCCGTCGAGCAGTCCGGCCTCGACGACCTCGGTGGGAACGGCCGACAGGTCGGCCGTGTAGTACATGACGGGCAGTCCGATCAGGTAGCAGAAGAGGACGGCGACGACCCCGAACGCGAGACCCGGATCGGTCAGCCAGGGGCTGGCCAGCGATCCGAGCCCGACCGAGCGCAGCGTCTCGTTGAGGACGCCGAAACGCTCCTGGAGCATCGATCCGAAGACCGTCGACACCAGGGACAGCGGCATCAGCGACGGCACGAGGAACAGCACGTACATCAGCCGCTTGGGGCGCAGTCCCGCGCTGACGGCGTAGGCGATGAAGTAGGCCAGGGTCAGCGCCGCCGCGATGCTGATCGCCGCGAAGAGCAGGTTGTTGAGGACGGCGTGGCGGAAGGTGTCGCTCTCCCACAGCAGCCGGTAGTTGTCCAGGCCGACGGAGACCGCGTCGGTGAAGGAAAGGCTCACCCGGGTGAAACTCGTGCGGATCAGGAACCAGAATCCGTACCCGAAGAACACCAGGTAGATCAGTACGAGCGGGGACAGGAAGGCGAGCGCGGCGCGCCCGCCTCCCGGTCTGCCCCGCCCTGCGGTCGGGGTGGTCACGTTCTCTCCTTGACGCGGTGTCAGTTGTACAGGCCGCTGTCGAGGTCCTTCTGGCCCTTGTCGGCGGCCTGCTGGGCGGTCATCCGCCCCCGCGCGACCTCCAGGACGTAACCGCCGACGACGTCGGAGAAGGAACTCATGTTGTTGCGGTCCGAGCCGGCGTGGTTGATGAGGTCGACGATCGTCGCGTAGCCCTGGGAGGCGAGCTTGTCGTCACCGAGGACGCTCTCGTCGAGCTTCCAGCCGGCCGCCGAGGGGACGAAGCCCAGGTCGCCCGCCCACAGGTCGACGCCCGCCTTCTCCTGGGTGGCGAAGGAGATGAACGCGGCGGCCGCCGCGGGGTTCTTGGCCGACTTCGGGACGCCCCAGGTGATGTCGAGGAAGGAGCGCAGCGACCTCTTCGCGGGGTCGTCGGCGGGCACCGGGATCACCCCGACGGACGGCACGGAGATGTCGTTGGCCTTGCGGTACTCCTTCTTCAGCAGGGCCGCCTCCCACGAACCGTTGCAGACCATGGCCGCCTTGCCGGTGTCGAAGGCGTTCATCGCGTCCGTGTAGCCCATGTCGAGGCCGGAGCGCTGGAGCGTTCCGTCCTTGTACAACTGGCCGTAGCGCTTGAGGGCCGAGACGTAGGCGGCGCTGTTCCACGGCTTGCCGTCGTAGCGGACGGAGTTGAAGAAGCCGGGGTCCTGCTGGCCGGCCATGGTGAGGACGAACTCGTCCTCGAACCAGGTGTCCTTGCCGGACGGCTTGACCAGGGTGAGGGTCCCGGGGTGCTTGGCGTGCAGCGCGTCCGTCAGCTTGCGGACGTCCTTCCACGTCTGGGGCGGCTGTACGCCGGCCTCGTCGAGGAGCTTGGCGTTGTAGAAGCACACGGAGGAGCCGGTGGAACCGAACGGCACCGAGTAGATGCCGCCGCCCTTGTAGAGCTTGCGGATCTGCGCGACGGTCGCCGGCCGGTAGCCGTCCAGGCCCTTGGCGAGCCGGCTCTGGTACGCGGAGACCGGCAGGAGCTTGGGCTGCACCTCGGCGGCGAACTGGCCGGGCTGCACGCCGAGGACGTCGATGCCGTCGCCGGCGTTCAGCGCCAGCTGGGCCTGCTGCTTGTAGTCGTCGCGGCTGACCACCTTGGAGTTGACCTTCACCCCGGTCTTCTTCTCGAAGGCCGCGGCGAGCTTCTTCATGGCCTCGGTACCGGGCGCCCCGTCCCAGGTCCACACCGTGATGGCACCCGCCACCTTGCCGGTGACCTTCGCGGTCCCGCCGTCCGACGGGGATCCGCCGTCCGCGGAGGTGCCGCAGCCCACCAGCAGGAGTGCGGCCGTCACCGCCAGGCCCACGGCTCTCGCAGGGCCCTGTGCGGACCTGTGGTGTGCGTTCCAGTTCATTGTTCCTCCATCGTCTGTCGTGATCGACAGACCTTCGCCAAGTGGTTGGACCACTGCGGTTGAAGTTCGCTCGCGCCCCGCCGAGCTTCGGTCATTGAAGCCCCGTAATAAGCTGGTGTCTAGACGCGCGGAGCAAGATTTCTTGAGGAGTGACTTGGTGACGGGGAGCGAAAGTGGTTCGACCACTTGGCCGGGCGGTATGCTTTCACGCCGGAGCGATAGAGTGATCGCCATGGAGCCGACGCAGGCATCGGCGGGTCGTTCCGCCTCCGAATGGGCACTGCACCAACTGCTCGACCTGATTCAGAGCGGCTCGCTGGGGCCCGGTGACCGGCTGCCTCCCGAACGGAATCTCGCCACACGGCTCGGCGTCTCCCGGGGGATGGCACGCGAGGCGATCAGCGCCCTGGTCACCATGGGGGTGCTCGAGTCCCGCCACGGCGCCGGCGTGTTCGTCACCTCGCTGGAGCCCGCCACCGTGCTGCCGCGGCTGGTCCCCGTCGTCGGGATCATGGCCGGGAACCACCCCGAGGACATGGCACGCCTGCACGCGCAGATCGAGGAGGCCGCCGCGGCACGGGCCGCGGCCCGCGCCACGCCGGACTCACTCGCGGCGCTCACCCAGGCCCTGACGGCGCTGCGCATCGCCCAGCACGAGCCCGCGCCGCGAGGCCACCGGGACAGGTTCAAGCAGACCATCTGGCGGCTGTCGGACGACCGCTTCCACCGGGCCGTCGCGAACATCGCGGAGGATCCCGTCGCCGAGGGCATGATCCTGCTGCTGCGCGGCAGCCGCGAGCACGCCGAATGCGCCTCCGACGAGGTGCTGCGGCTGCACGAGTCCCTGGTGCGCGCCATCGCCGATCACGAGCCCGACGCCGCCCGCCACATCGCCCGGACGCTGGTGGACCTGGAGCTGGCCGCGCACGCCGCGCCGCCCGGTGCCGCCCCCGCGGAAACCCGGCCCGGCCGGGCCGTGGCCGGCCCGGCGGCCGGCCCCGCGGCGACCGCGGACGAGCCCGTCGACGACCGGGCGGTCGCGGAGTGGTTCCGGGACGCGAAGCTGGGCCTCATCGTGCACTGGGGGATCTACTCGGTGCCGGGATGGGCCCCGCTGCCGCCCGACACCGCGGACGGCGCGCGCCCCGGCACGGCCGAGGAGACACCGGGACGGTACTTCGCCGAGTGGTACCAGGCGTCGCTGCGGGAGGGCCCCACCGCCGACCACCACGAGCGCGAGCACCAGGGGCGGCCGTACCGCTCCTTCCTGCCCGCCTTCCAGTCCGCCCTGCGGGAGTGGTCCCCGCAGTCCTGGGCGGACGACTTCGCCGCCTGCGGCGCGCGGTACGTGGTGCAGGTGGCCAAGCACCACGACGGGTTCCTGCTGTGGCCGTCCCGGGTACGGCATCCCCGGGACGAGGAGTGGCGGGCCTCGCGCGACGTCGTCGGCGAGATGGCGGCGGCCGTCCGGCAGCACGGGATGCGCTTCGGGATCTTCTACTCCTCGGGAGCGGACTGGTCCTTCGACCCGGAGGCCGTGACCGGCGCCTCGGACGCCGAGACCAGCCGGCCGACCGGCACCGAGTACGCGCGGTACGTCGAGGCCCAGTGGCGGGAGCTCATCGAGACCTACCGCCCCGACGGCCTGTGGAACGACACCGGTTACCCCGCGGCCGGCGACGCCCGACGGCTCATCCGCGACTACCGCGCGCTGGTACCGGACGGCGTCGCGACCGAACGGTTCAGGACCTCCGAGGCCGGGATCGTCCCCGCTCCCCCCGAGGGCGGCCCGTGGGAGTCGGTCCGTCCGGTCGGCCTGTCGTTCGGCTGGAACCGCCAGGAGAGCGCGGAGCACACCCTGACCGGTCCGGAACTGGTGCTGATGCTGATGGACGTGGTCGCCAGGAACGGCAACCTGCTGCTCGGTGTCTCACCCGACGACCACGGCGCGCTGCCGCCGCACCAACTGGCGGCCCTGAGGTACCTCGGGCAGTGGCTGGAGCGCTTCGGCGCGGCCGTGTACGCCACCCGGCCGTGGCAGCGGGCCACCGCCTCGACGGCCGACGGCCGGACCGTGTGGTTCACCCGGGACAAGGCGGGCGAGAACCTCTACCTGACGGTCGAGTCCGGCGCGACGGGCCGGGCGGCCGCCGAGGGGGCCGAAACGGAGATCGTCGGGCTGAGGCTTCCGCCCGACGCGCGTCCGGTCCTCCTCGACGGCGGCGGGCCGGTCGCCCACCACGCCGGGAGCCGGGGAAGCGTGCTGCGGTTGCCCGCTTCCCCGGCCGACAGCCCCGTCACGGTGCTGCGGCTGTCCCCGGCGATCTGACGAGATCGCCCAGGGAGCGCCCCGCACACCGTGCGGCGGCTGCCGTCAGGAGCCGGCGAGCGTCACGTCGGCGGTCGCCTTCTCCCAGGGGTGGTCGGCGATCGTGCCGGTGAGCTGCTGCTCGTGCGCCCCGTCCGCGGACACCGTGATCGCCTGGTCCCAGCGGACGTACACCTGGCGCGTGAACGTCACACCGCCGCCCGCGTCGAAGCGGACCCCGGTGAACGTCTGCGCGGGCAGCGCGGGGTGCGCGGGGTCGTAGGCGAGCGTCGTCCGCAGGGGCGACGACAGCTTCGGCATGACCGTGACGAGCACCGGCACCGTCAGGCCGGTCCCCTCGACCTGTCCCTCGACGGTGAACCTGCCGCGGCTCTGTCCGTCGGCGTAGGGCGTGGTGGCGACGGCCAGCTGATCCGCCGGGATGTCCGGCCAGCTCACGTGGACCTTGCCGCTCGTTCCGTCGGAGTACAGCGCCGTGACCTCGTCGGGCAGCTCGGGTGCGCTGTCCTTGGCGGTCTTGACGCCCACCGGGTCGAACCCGGTGATGTGACGGCCCGCCGTGCCGTCGCGCCGGACGACCTCGGTGAGTACCGGGCCGGCGGCCGGCGTGTCGGGCAGTGCGGCGACCCGGGCGTCGTCGAAGGACGCGGAGCCGTCGCGGGGCAGCCAGTAGCCGACGCCGCCGCCCTGGAAGGTCCGGTCGCGTGCGGTGAGGACCCGGTTCCCGTCCAGGGTGACGGTGAACAGTTCGCCCCGGGCGCCGACCTGGAGGATGTGCCACGTGCCGGTGCCGATGCCGCCCGGCACGTCGGCCTTCGCCACGTTCTCCCACTCACCCTTGACCCTGCGGTCGAAGGTGACCCGGTCGTGGCCGGCGTCCAGCGCGACGCGGTAGAGGTTGTCGTCGTCCTGCACCCGCAGCAGCAGCCCGGCCCCGTCGCCCTTGTCGACGCGGAGCGCGGACGAGTACAGGTACCCGGCGTCCGCACCGGCCCAGGGCGCCTTCAGACCGGCGGTGACCAGGCCCTGCCCCTTGTCCGCCGTGCCGGTGAAGTAGCCGGTGTCGCCGTTGGTGAACGCGTCGGTGTTGACCACCTGCCAGTCGCCGGAGGCCTCCCGCCAGCGCCAGGGGAAGCTGAAGTCGCTGCGGGTGTCCTTGGCGTCGAAGACCAGCGCGGTCTCCGTCCGCCAGCCCTTCGCGGCGGCCCAGTCGGCGAAGTCGCTGCGGTACAGCTCGGTGCCGTCCGGACGCGAGACGCGGACGTCGTCGACGAGCACCTCGTCACCGAACCCGCCGCCGTTGCGGCTGCCGATCCGGACCCCGGTGTACCCCTCGCCCCGTCGCTGGGCGCTGGTGACCGTGTAGTCGATGACCTGCTGTCCGTCGATCCAGGCCTGGACGCGGTCGCCCACCGCCTGGAAGCGGACGTCGTACTGGCGCCCGGTGACCAGGTCGATGCTGGTGTTGACGGCGAGTGTGGTGGCGTGGTCGAGGATCAGCTGCACGTCACCCGTGGTGGCGGGGGCGCGTTCGCCCTCGCCGACCCGGTTGGGGTCCAGGCGGAGCAGGTAGCTGGTCTTGTCCCGCTCGTTCCCGCGCAGCATCAGGGCGCCGGAGGTGCCCTTGCGCAGGGTCATCTTCGCCTCGTAGACGACGTCCTCGGCGCGGGCGTTCGTGTTGTAGACCGACACGTCGCCGAAGAACGGGAAGACGTAGGGCAGCAGTGCCAGCTGCCCGTCTGCCACCCGCCACTTGTCCGAACCGTAGACCGTGTCCTGGTCGTCCTCGGCGGAGCCGTAGGAGAAGTCGGCCGTCTCCACGTCCGGCAGCATCTGCAGGGTGGACGGCACGTAGTCGACGCCGCGGGTGCGGATGCCCCGGCCCTCGACGCGGAGGGTGTGCGGGCCGCCCGGCAGTCCGGTGGCCCGGAACGGGTGGCCGCCCGCCGCGCCCGCCAGGTCCAGGTTCTCCTCGTACACCTTGCCGTCGATCAGCACCCGGGCTGATCCGATGGAGCCGGGTTCGGCGCTCCACTGCACGGAGGTGCCGTCGAAGACGGCCTCGGTGGCCTTGGCGGTCCGGGTGACCTGGTCGCTGCCGGACGTCAGGTGCGTCCAGCCCTTGGTCGTCGGACCGGTCGTGAGGTCGACGTTCACGACTCCGTTGTGCTTGAGGGTGAGGGTGAACACGTGCGTGTTCTCGTCCCACTCCTGGGTGTAGGTGTAGTGGCCGTCGTATCCGGAGATCGTCGGCACGGGCCGCGTCCGCGCGTGCACACGGACGGTGGTGGTGCGCAGTTCGTCGTCGGCCGGGTGCGGGATGTACGCGTAGCGGGCATAGCCGTCGATGAACTCCATGTCACGCTTCCCGCCGTCCCGGAGCAGATCCTTGGTCCGGTCGGTGCGGTAGTCGTCGATGAGCATGGACAGGCGGCCGGGGCCCTGGTCGACCATGGCGAAGGTGTGCGGCGTCATGTCGGGCAGGTCGACCTGGGTGAAGGTGTCGCCCTCGAGGTCGAAGGAGGCGTCCTGCCGGACGTTGTCCCAGTAGCGGGAGTTGTAGACCAGCCAGCTGCCGTTGCGGTGCTGCACGAACGCGTCGCCTCGCGAGACGGCGGGGTAGCGGGCCTTGAAGAAGTCCTTCTTGGCGTTCCCGGCGACCAGTTCCGGATAGGTGTCGGCGGTCAGCACGGTCGTGAACCGGTCCACCAGGTCCTGGTCGGCCAGCTTGGGCAGCCGCGGGATCATGCCGTAGCGGCCCTGGGAGCGCAGGTAGTACCACAGACCCTGGCTGCCGAGGGCGTCCGGGACCTTCTCGTACAGGTCGTAGAACGTGGTGCGGGCGTCACGGGAGGCGACGGTGTCGGGCAGGGAGCTGATCGTGCCCCGGCTCTCCGAGAACGCCACGGGGGTCTCGGCGATCACGTCCTGCTTGGTGGGCCCGGAGTGGGAGAGCATGTAGCGCATCGCGGGCAGCACGGACTGGTAGAACGTCGGCGAGTACCGTGAGTCGGCCGCCGGGACGTCGATCTGGTTCTCCAGGTGGAAGACCGTCGCGCCGTTCTGCCACTGGTCGAGCATGGCCATCGCGTAGACGGACTCCGGCTGGGAGCGTGAGCAGCGGTCACCGCGGCTGAGGGAGGCCGAGCTGCTGCCCTGCCCGAAGATGCCGCATCCGTAGTACGCGTAGCCGTCGAAGTAGGGTCCCCAGTTGCCCACGACGCCGGACAGCCACAGGCCCTGGGCCTGGGCGTTGGCGGTGTCGAAGTTCTCGTGGATGTTCTTCGGGTCGAAGATGAAGTTCTGCGCGTAGCGCTTGACGCTCGCGAAGTAGTCGGGGTCCTCCAGCTTGCTGCCGAGCAGGTTGGCCTCCTCCATGGAGCCCAGCACGTGGAAACCGCCGTAGCGGTTGGCCAGTTCGAGGGCCTTGGGGAGGTCGTTCAGCGTGTTGGTCAGTTCGGAGACCACGGTGCCGACGAAGTTGGGATACGTCTGGTAGAGCTTCTCCAGCCAGTCGTACCGGTCGCTGGGGGCGGTGGGCGACTCACCCCACAGGACGAACATGGGGATGCCGAGGTCACGGCCCTCCGCGAGGTTGTCCTCCACCCATCGGCGGGCCATCTGCGGGTCGGCGTTGGCCCACATGTTGTGACCGGGGTGGAGCACGAACGCCGTGTGCCCCTTGAGCTCGTCGGGGAGCCCCGCCCAGGTCTGCCGGATGCTCCAGCCGTCGTTGAGGTCGCGGCGGAAGCCCTGGTCCGCGCCGAAGTTGTGACCGATGTTCAGCTGGGTGATCAGCAGCGGGTGGTCCTGGTCGATCTTCAGCCGCAGCGGGGCGTCGGCGGTTCCCCCGGACGCGGCTCGGGCGATGCCCGGTGCCGGCGCCACGGCCAGCAGGGCCGCCAGCAGGGCCGTCATCATCAGCCAGACCGTCGTGGTCCGCCCCCGTACCCGGGGGCGGACCGTTCTGCACACATTCACGCGGGTGCCTTCCTATGGGGACACGGCTTTCCGGAAACAGTGAGAGGTCGAACCACTTGGGGAGGATGTAAGACCTCGTCGATGCACTGGACCGGCAACGAGTCACTTGTAATGCCTGATTAAGGCCATAGGCAAGGGTCGTGCAGCTCTTCTCTGGTTCTGACCTGATGGAATTGGTCGAACCAATTCTTGCGCGGTGCGGTGCCGGACACGACCGCGCGGCCCCGGGGACAGGCCCCGGGGCCGCGCGGTGGGCCGGGTCGGAACCCGGCGGTGGGCCGTATCAGGTCCCGTAGATCACGTGTACCTCCTTGAAGCCGAGGGAGCCGAGCAGGCCCTGGAGCATGTCGGTGGTGTTCTTCTCGGCCCGCGCGGTCAGCCCGCTGTCCTCGGCCGCGGTGCCGATGTGCTTGACCGCGAGTTCCTGCACGGCGTGTTCACTGTTGGGGTTGTCCGAGAACAGGTCGCCGATGCGGTCGAGCAGACCGCGCTGTTTGGAGACGGCGTACGAGTGGTCGGGGTCGAGGGCGGGCTTGCCGAGCCGTGCGTGGGGCAGCCGGAGCGTGGCCGACGTGCGGTCGCCGTTGACCGTCACGTCGCCCTTGCCCACCCGGCCGAGGTCGACGTAGGCGTCCACGGTGCCCGCCCCGACGTACAGGGTGCGGGTGCCGCGGATCGCGTCGGGCAGGTACTTGGCGTCCTTCTCCAGGTCCACGACGACCTGGAAGGTGCCGGACGCGGCCTCGTAACGGCTCATGTCCTGGATGGATTTCAGGAGCGCGGGTCCGGACCGGTCGTGGGTCTGGGTGCCGAACAGGTCCTCGATGCCCGGCAGCACGGCCAGCCGGATCCCGGCGAACAGCACGACGAGCACCAGGACGAACGCGGTCACCACTTTGGTCCAGCCGGGCATGCGCCTGGGCAGGCGCGTGAGGGAAGTCGTCATCGCGACGGTCCTCCTTCCTGCACTGCGCATGCCCGCCAACCGCCTCCGCAGACCAACGTGTTGGGCAGGCACCGCCGCCGGCGTCAGCCGGATCGTCGAAACGACTGTCCCGAGGCTCGGCTCCAGGCGGTCACAGCGTGCCGGACGTGGCCTCGGGCTGCCCCAGGGCCTCGTCCAGCGTCGGACGCGGCGGCAGCAGCCGGGCCGTCCCCGTGGCCTTCAGGACGCGCAGGGTCAGCGGGTGGCTGCACACCAAGTGCAGTCGCCCGTCGCGCGCCAGCACCCGGCCGCGGGCCCGGTGGAGCAGGCGCAGGCCCGAGCAGTCGAAGAACTCGACGGGCCTGAGGTCGATCACGATCCGGGCGCCGGGCCGGTCCGTCACCCGGTCCAGGTACGGAGCGATCTCCGTGGCCGCCGCGATGTCGATCTCGCCGCGGAACTCCAGCACCGTGTGCCCGCGGTCCTGGTGGATGCGCAGGTGCCGGGTGAGTGGTGCGGGTTCCTGGTGCATGCCGGCGGTCACCTCCCACCCGTGCCGGGTCAATCCGCTCCCCGCCCTGCAAGTTACCCTCGATAGAAGGAATTTGAGCATGTTCGATTGACATATGTCTTCGACTTTGGCGCGTGTCTTCCTGTGGTGTGCGCGACAGGACGACGACGCGTCGGGGTTCACACCGTGCGGCGCCCACCGTTCCTCCGGCTCCCGCCGAACGTTTCCGGTCGTCGTGGCGTCACAGGAGCACGGAACACAGGCCGAGGGACGGGACGGCGGATGGGCAGAGGGCTCGTGGTGGCGGCGGTGCTGACGGCCGTCACGGCGGTGGCGTGCGGCGCGGGCGGCGGGAAGGACGTCGTGGTCGGGGGCACGCCTCCGGCGACGCCCTACAGCGGGCCGCTGAACGCGGCGGCCGACGCGCTCGAGTGCGACGGGAAGGTCTTCGACAGTGCCGAGAGCGACGGCTGGAGCAGGCACGACGGCGGGGGCACACCGGAGGAGGGGCTGAAGGCGTACTTCGACATCTACCTGCCCGAGGTGCCCCGTTCCGGCTACCGCGTCGAACGCGAGGAAGGTGACCGCGTCCTGTACTCCTACGACGTCGGCGGCCGGACCAAGGTGGCCGTCGTGGTCGCCGAGAACCGCAGGAACCGGCCCGGCTGGGGCCCGGAGACCAGCGCCTCCTGCGATCCCGCGGAACTCCCGGCGAGCGTCACGGACTCCTGGGACGTCGAGATCTGGACCGACCGGACCGGCCGGCGGGTGCCGGTGACGAAGGTCAGCAGCTCCGCCGGCGCGGAACACTGCGACTGGCAGAGCGTCCACTTCCTGCAACTCGGCCGGGGCAAGGGCGCCGCCACGTACGTCCGCGACCCCGACGGACTGTTCACGGCAGGTGCCCAGCTCTCCGCCCCCTACGACGGGGACGTCCGGATGCCCGCCGGCGCCCACGACACCGGATACCGCTACCGCGGCCGGCAGTTGTGGCTCACGCACGACAAGGCGAAGGCGTACGTCCGCACGCCCCACGGCGTGGAGGCCTGGCCGCTCGCGGAGAACGGCCTGGCCTGCCAGTGAGCCGTCACCGGCTGCGGTGCAGGGCCACCAGCAACTGCCAGACCTGGTCGGCGACTTCCTCCGGACTCGCGTCCAGCAGTCCGTGCAGCCAGTCGGCGAGGACGCCGGCGAAGGTCGCGGCCACGGCCGAGGCGACGAGCGGGGCGTCGGCGGCGCCCGCGCGTGCGCGCTCGGTCAGGCTGCGGGCCCTGAGGTCCCGGTGCAGGACGTGCCCGAGCGGCCCGCCACCGCCCGGGGCAAGCAGTGCGCGGTAGAGGGCGGCGTGCGGGGCGAGGCCCGCGAAGAACGCCGGCAGGGCCGGCGGGGCGTGCACCGGGTCGGGCCGGCCGCGCCAGGCGTGCAGCGCCTCGACCGCCTCCCGTACGAGGTCCGCGCAGGCGTCGACGGCCAGCGCCTCCAGGCCGTCGTAGTGCACGTAGAACGTGGCCCGGCCCACCCCGGCCCTGCGCACCAGGGCCGCTACGCCGACCTCCGCCAGCGGCCGCTGTGTGCATTCCTGGAGCAGGGCGGCGCGCAGCCGCGCCCGGGTGCGGGCGGCCCGCGGGTCCTCGGGCGCGGGCCGGGTCACCGGGCGGCCAGTACGGCGGCCAGGGCGAGCGCGCCGGGCAGCGCCTGCGCGAACAGGATGCGCCGGTTGGCGGTCACCGCCCCGAACACACCGGCGACGACTACGCAGCACAGGAAGAACACCTGGGCGCGGAAGCCCGTCGGATCGGCGGCGATCAGCCCCCACACCAGACCGGCCGCGAGGAAGCCGTTGTAGAGGCCCTGGTTGGCGGCCATGGGCGCGGTCGCCCGGGCCATCTCCGTGTCGAAACCGTGCAGGGCCCGGCCCGGCTTCTTCCGCCACAGGAACATCTCCAGCACCAGGATGTACGCGTGCAGGGCGGCCACCAGGCCGACCAGTGTTCTCGCCACGATGTCCACGATCATCGGCTCCTTCATCTTCGGGACAGGTGTCCACCATAACTGGACACCTGTCCCGGATCTACCCTCCGGTCCTCTCTCCCGGACGGTGCGCGGAGGGTGACCGAACCCTCACCCCCGCACGACGGCGAGGTTGATCTTTTCGGCTTCAAACCCGATAAGCTCCAATCCGGCACAGCGAGTTGACGTGCACACCCTCCCTGTTCGGATCATGTTTGCTTTCGAAGGATGCAGATGGAACTCGCCACTCCGCCACCGGCGGCGCGGGCCCCTGTCGCCTGGTACAGCTGGTGGCTGATGCCTCTGGCATTAGGAGGCGGAACGGTTGCCGGCACTTTCATGAGCCCGGAGCGCGTCACCTTCGCCGTCGCCGGTGCCGCCGCGACCGCCGCCGGCTTCGTCTGCGTACGGCTGCTGATCCGCTCCCAGCACCAACTGCGCCGCTCCGAGGGCGACTTCCGCACCTCGCAGGCCGAGCACTCGCTGCAATGGCAGCAGCATGTCGCGGGTCTGGAGCGGAAGTTCGGAGCCGAGCGGACCTCCCTGGAGGCACAGCTGACCGAGCAGTCCGCCGCGTACGACGCCCGGCTCGCCGAACGGGAGGCCGCCTACGACACCCGGCTGGCCGAGCAGGCCCGGGCGTACGAGCAGCGGATCGCCGACACCGCCCGGTCCTACGAGGACCGGATCGCCGAGCGGGCCGAGGCGTGGCAGGAGGAGCTCGCCCACCAGCGGGAAGCGGTCGCCCGGCTCGCCCGCGAGCAGCTGCCCGAGGCGCTCGAACGGCTGCGGGCCGGTGACGCCGTCGACGACCTGCTGCCCGCGGCGACCGAGTGCGCGAAGGTCGACGCCGAACTCCAGGCCGATCTGCGCCGGATCTTGCGGACCTCGCTGATCGGTCTCGAGGAGGAGTTCAACCGCTCGACCTCCGCGGAGCAGGCCGTCATCAGCATCGGCAACCGGATCCACGTGCTGACCAGCAAGCTCCGTGGCCGTCTGCACGAAATGCAGGGCGAGCACGGGCGGCTGCCCGCCGTGGCCCAGGGCCTGATGGAGCTCGACCAGGAGCTCGGCCCGGCGGACTCGCTCGCCGCCAGCATCGGCGTGCTCGGCGGCTCGGACCGGCCCGGACGGCAGTGGCAGGAGCCCCAGCGGCTGCTCAGTGTGGTCCGCGGCGGCATCGGCCGGATCAAGGACTTCCACCGGGTCGAGGTGCGCCGTCTGCCCGAACTCGGTGTGGACGGCGGCCTGGTGGACCACCTCACGCTGATCTTCGCCCACCTCCTGGACAACGCCGCCCGCTACTCGCCGCCCACCGAGCCGGTCGTCGTCTCCGGCAAGGAGGTGCCGAACGGTGTCGGCATCGAGATCCAGGACTCCGGCAAGGGACTGAGCGAGGAGAAGAAGCGCGAGGCAGAGCAGTGCCTCGCGGGAGCCGCGGCCGGTCCCGGCCTCGGCGGCATCTCGGAGGACGCCAACATCGGCCTGCGCGTGATCGGCATCCTCGCCCGCCGCTACGGCATCAGGGTGACCTTCGCCGACTCGCCCTGGCTCGGCACCTCGGTGGTCGTCGTGGTCCCGCACAAGTACTTCAGCCCCCTCCCCGCACCCGCCCCGGCCGCCCCGGCCGCCCCGGGCGTCGCACCGCAGGCCGTCCAGGCGGCCGCCGCGGCCACCGCGGCCCCGGCCACCCCGGCCACCGTCCCCGCCGGCTCCGGGGACCCCGCCGACACGGTGGACACCACCCCCGGAGGCCTGCCCCGGCGCCGGAGCAGGCGGCGCGAGCCGGCGGAGCAACGCCAGGCCGAGCGCAGCACCCTGCCGGAGCCGCCCTCCGTCACCGCCGTTCCCCCGGAGGCGTCCTTCGCGGGCCTGGCGGCCTTCGCCACGGCGGGCCGCGGGCCCGGCGGGGCCGAACAACCGGCCGGGCCGGCACCGAACACCGCACGCGAGCCCGGACGCGAGTCCACCGAGCACGGCAACGAAGAGAGCGACTGGTCCACATGACGCAACAGGGAACCGACGTGAGCTGGGCGCTCCGCGATCTGGTGGAGAGCATTCCGGAGATCCGCTTCGCCCTGGTGGCCTCCAGCGACGGCAAGGCCATCACCTCCTTTGGCGCCGAAGACCCCGACGACGTGGACCGCTTCGCGGCCGTGGTGGCCGGCCTGCAGGCCCTGGCCCAGCCGGTCGCCGAGCAGTTCCCCAGGTACGCGGGCCAGTTGCGGCTCGCGATGATCGAGGTCGACGGCGGGCATCTCTTCGTCGTACGCGCGGGTGTGGAGACGTACCTCGGCGTGCTCGCCCGCGAGGGGCTCGACCAGGGCCTGCTCGGACACCAGATGAGGGACCTGGCGCGCCGGATGGGCGAGCTCCTCGGCACCACTCCGCGCCTGGAGGAGCACTCTGGATGAGTGCCCCCCGTCGGCCCACGGACCCGTCCGGTCTCGAGCGCTACTACGTCCTCACCGGGGGGCGCAGCGGACCGGGCGGGTCGGGGTCGAGCCTCGACGTGGCGACCCTCATCGTCTCCCGCACCGGCCCCTTACCGGGCATGCAGCACGAGCACGAGGAGATACTCCGGCGCTGCCGCGATCCGCTGTCGGTCGCCGAACTCGGCGCCCACCTCGGACTGCCCTTCAACATTCTCGCGGTGCTGTTGGCGGATCTGCTGGACGCAGGCCGTATTGAAGCCCGTGATCCCATCCCGGCCCACCACGCCGGACGCGGGCCCGACCTCGCGCTCCTCCAGGAGGTACTCAGTGGACTTGAAAGGCTTTGACCGTCCCGGCCGGCCCGCCGCCCAGGGCACCCGCTCGGTCAAGGTGATGATCGCCGGAGGGTTCGGCACCGGCAAGACCACGATGGTCCGCTCCGTCAGCGACATCAAGCCGCTCACCACCGAGGAGACCCTCACCCAGGCCAGCGCCGGCGTCGACCACCTCATCGGGGTCACCGACAAGGCGCAGACCACGGTCAGCCTCGACTTCGGCAAGATCAGCATCAACGACAGCCTGATGCTGTACCTGTTCGGCACCCCCGGCCAGGAACGCTTCTGGTTCCTGTGGAACGGTCTGTTCAAGGGGGCGCTCGGCGCGGTGGTCCTGGTGGACACCCGCCGGCTGGCCTCCAGCTTCCGGGCGATCGAGGAGATGGAACGGCAGAACGTCCCCTTCGTCGTCGCCCTGAACATGTTCCCCGACTCCAGGGAACACCCCGTGGAGGAGATCCGGGACGCCCTGGACATCCCCCCGCACACGCCGGTCGTGGTCTGCGACGCCCGCGACCGGGCCTCCAGCCGCGATGTGCTCGTCGCGCTCATCCGCCACCTGCGGGAACGGTCCGCCGTCGCACTGGAGCCCCGATGAACGACCAGCCCCACAGCGCCGACGCCCCGGGCGGGTGCCCCGTCGCCCACGGCCCGGGCGTCACCCGGCTGTACGGTCCGGAGTCGGAGACCGACCCGCACGCCATCTACGGGCAACTGCGCAAGCAGTACGGTGCCGTGGCCCCCGTCCTGCTGGAGGGCGACGTCCCCGCGTGGCTGGTGCTCGGCTACCGGGAGAACCGGCGGGTGCTGGACAACCCCCTCCAGTTCAGCCGGGACTCGCGGATCTGGCGGGACTGGACGGAGGGCCGGATCGCCGACACCTCGCCGCTGATCCCGATGGTGGCCTGGCGTCCCGACTGTGTCTCCCAGGACGGCGAACCGCACCGCCGGCTGCGCGCCGCGGTCACGGACAACCTCCAGGCGGTGACGGGGCGGGGCATCCGGCGCCATGTCACTCACTTCGCCGGCAAGCAGATCGACGTGTTCGCCGGCGCGGGCCGCGCCGACCTGGTGACGGACTTCGCGGAGCACCTGCCGATGCTGGTGCTGACCCGGGTCATGGGGCTCGCCGAGAGCGAGGGGCGCAGCCTGGCCGAGTCCAGCAACCGGGTCATCAGGGGCGGCGCGGACGCCCTCGCGCACAACGAGAAGATCATGGACGTCCTCGGTGAACTCGCCGCGCGCAAGCGGGCGGAGCCGGGCTCGGACTTCGCCACCGGGCTGATCGAGCACCACGCGGGCCTCGACGAGGACGAGATCCTCAGCCACCTGCGTCTGGTGCTGATCACCGCCCACACCATGACCAGCAACCTGCTGGCGCGGGTGCTTCAGGTGATCCTCACCGATGTCTCCCGGCGTTCCGAGCTGGTCAGCGGGCAGATGGACATCTCCGCGGTGGTGGAGGAGGTGATGTGGAACACCCCGCCGCTCGCCGTGCTGCCGGGCCGTTTCGCCACCTCAGACCTGGAGTTGGGCGGCTGTCCGATCAAGGAGGGCGACCTGCTGGTCCTGGGCCTGGCGGCGGGCAACGCGGACCCGCAGATCAGGCCGGACACCTCGGTCTCCATGGCCGGCAACCACTCCCACCTCGCCTTCAGCGCCGGTCCGCACGAATGCCCGGGCCAGAACCTGGGCCAGGCCATCATCGAAATCGCCGTCAACGTCCTCCTGCACCGCCTGCCCGGACTGCGCCTGGCCGTCCCGCCGGACGAGCTGACCTCGACGGCCTCCACCTGGGAGTCCCGGCTGGACAGCCTGCCGGTGCGCTTCCCGGCGTAGGCCTCCGGCGGTCCGGCCGGGATCGCGGCCTCGGCCGCGCCGGGGGAGTGCGCCTGCCGGGGCCCAGGGGGCCGGCAGGGCCTGGCCGTGGCCGGTCGCGCCGACGGGGGCGTCGTACGGCCGGGACGCCGAGGCGCGCCCGAGAGGCCGTCACCGGACCGGCACCCCGCCGATTCACCCACCGCCGACCGGTCGACGCCCCCCCCTCGCCCGACCTCCGCCCCGACGACGACGCCTCCGCCGGGCGGCTGTTCACCGTGCCTTTGCCGGGCGGCGTCCGCTCGCCGTACCTTTCCGCCCGGCAGTGGCCGTTCGTCATACTGCCAGTAGGTCGTCCACCGAACCCCGGCCGGATCGTTCGGCGGTGACCGCCGGGCCCTCCTTGGCCGCGGCGTAGCGGCCGGTGGTCAGGGCCCACTCGTAGTTGCCGTTGATCCAGTGCTGGATGGCCTCCACGCCCATCCGCACCGCGGCGCGCTCCCCCTCGTCGAGGCCGAGGTCGTCGCACATCCGCGGGACGCGCGCCTCCAGCTCCACGTATTCGTCGAGGCAGGCGCTGGTCATGCGGTACGCCTCGTCCGCCGCGTCCTCCAGGGTGCCGCCCCGCTCCCGCTGCAGCACGCATATCAGGTTGTGGCCGTCGCCCCTGCGCCGCTCGCGCTCGAAGGAGTGGATGTCGTTCATGAACCCGATGGTGTCCGCGGCCAGATCACGCATGCGCTCCATCAGCGGATGCGCCTGCACCTGCGCCGGCACCTCGAAGCGGCGGCTGCGCTCGCCCGCGTCGATGCTGTGGTGGATGCCGACCGTACGGCGGCGGAACGCCGTGTACTCGTCCAGCGCCAGCGTTCCGGCCAGCCCGCGGGCCGCCAGGTCGACCTCCTCGCAGTGCGCCACCAGGAACCGGCCCCAGGAGCCCGCGAACCGCGTCTGCCATGTCAGGGACATGCCATCAGACAGATGCTGCCAGACCTCCGCCCAGGCCACCGTGATCGGGCAGACCACGCGCGGCCGGCTGCCCGCCGGGCGCAGCGGCGTCACGATCAGCTCGCGCGCGACCGCGGCGATCCGGTCGGCGCGGTCCGGCTGGTTCGCGTCGAACTGGTCGTCGAAGAGGAAGGCCAGCGAGAACCAGTTCATCAGCACGACCATGTCCTCGGCCGAGGCGTGCGGATAGGTACGGGCGGCGGCCTGCGGCAGGTCCCAGGACTGGTACTCCGCGAAGCCGGCCTGGCTGCGCACCAGCCCCATGTCCCAGATCCAGCGCAGATGCCGTGCCCGGGCGTGCTCGAGGTGTTCGCTGACCGGGGTATCGAACGGCAGGTCGAAACGGACGTCCTGAGGCATGCGCTTCCCTTCGGGAGACGGAACGCAGGTACCCCCGTCCCTGCGAGCGGGCGACTACCGCCCGCAGACACGAACTGTGCTTCCAGGCCCGGAAGTTGAGCCGAAAAGCAGTCCGACACTGCCCAGAGCGTAAATGATCTACACGGTGCCCGGACCGTGATATCTGTTACTGCCCGAGCCCCATGAGTCGCGTATAGTCCCACAACTCCCAAGGAGCGCAGGGCCCATGACCGCACCGCCCGCCCGCAGTGCCGAGCAGCGCAAGCTGGACACCCTCCACCGGCTCGAACGCGACGTGGACGCCTGGGTCGCCACCGCCGGCGCCGGCGGGGGAGAGCCGTACCTCGTGCCGCTGTCCTTCCTCTGGGACGGGGCGACCCTGCTCATCGCCACCCCGGCCGGGAGCCCCACCGGCCGCAATCCGGCGGCGACCCGCACCGCACGGCTGGGCATCGGGCCGACCCGGGACGTCGTCATGATC
Organism: Streptomyces sp. NPDC004542; assembly: GCF_040610035.1. Classification (NCBI taxonomy): domain Bacteria; kingdom Bacillati; phylum Actinomycetota; class Actinomycetes; order Kitasatosporales; family Streptomycetaceae; genus Streptomyces; species Streptomyces sp. NPDC004542. The sequence goes on along the minus strand of NZ_JBEXLP010000004.1, from coordinate 10,058 downwards.
GAGGGGGCCGTCGAGACCCTGGAGCCCGCCGACGTGTCCGAGGAGGACGCCGAACTCTTCGCCGCCAAGACCGGTTTCGATCCGCGCGCCCTCAGGACCCGCTACCTGTACTTCCGGATCCGGCCGCGCCGGGTGCAGGCCTGGCGCGAGGCCGGAGAACTGGACGGGCGCGACCTGATGCGCGACGGCGCGTGGCTGGTGGCCGAGTGAATCCGCGGGGCGGGGATATCCGCAGGGGAGGGTCTCTCTCATCCCCACGGAGGAAGCAATGGCATTGGTAAAAGCGGGCGTTGTGGTGCTCGACTGCGCGGAGCCCGAAAAACTCGCCCAGTTCTACAAGGAGTTGCTCGAGGGAGAGGAGACGGCCGCGTCCGCCAACCTCGTGGAGATCAGGGGCGCCGACGGGGTCCGGCTGGCGTTCCGCCGGGACGTGAACGCGACCCCGCCGAGCTGGCCGCGCCCTGAGAACTCCCTCCAGGCCCACCTGGACTTCCTGGTGGAGGACCTCGACGAGGCCGAACGCAGGGTGGTCGGGCTCGGCGGCCGGCCCATCGACACCAAGGACGCGGCCGGGCCGTACGAGGAACGCGGCTACGCCGACCCGGCCGGACACTCCTTCACCCTGCGCCTGCTGCCCCCCACCGCGCCCAAACAGGGCTGAGCGGGGGGCCGCGGGCCGAGCCGAAGGCTCCGGGTCAGTCCCGTCCTCCCTTGTCCGACGCCGGCCACACCCCCGTCGAGCGTTCGATGGCCTTGGCCCCGGTGCGGTCCACGGCGCTGCGCACCACCGCGAAGATGGCGCCCTGGACCGCCGCGGCCAGCAGGATCTCGCCCCAGCCGCGGTCCTGGTCCAGCGCGTCGGGCGCGTCGTCCTCGTGCCGGATGGCCTTCCACGCCTTGCGGAAGGCCATCCCGGCCAGCGCCCCGCCCGCCCAGCTCAGCACGAAGCCGACGGGCTGGTAGGCGAGGGGCAGCTTCTTCTTCTTGACCACGGGTGAAACTCCTTCGTCGCGATGTGTGAGGTTCAGGGCCGCCCAGCCGCCGGCACCCGCTCGTCCGGACGGACCGGACCGGACCGGCCGGCCGGATACAGCTCCGGCGCTCCGGGGCGGTGCAGGGCCGTCCACCTCGGTGGCGAGGTCCAGGGTGAGCCGCTGGTAGTCGTTGGTCACCAGGCGCCCACTGGGCACGTCCACGACCGCCGGCACGCTCACCCCGCCCGGATACCCCGTCTCCCGCCGGTCGTACGCCTCGGCCAGGTGGCGGATGCCGAGCACCGGGTCGCGGCCGTCGGGGTCGAGGGTGAAGCGCCGGCTGCGGTCGTCCTGGACCGGGTCGGTGATCGCCATGGACAGGGCCTCCTGAAGGCCCAGCAGGCGGCGGGAGATCACCGCCCGGCTCGCCCACGGGCAGGCCCGGCTGACCACCAGGCGGTAGCGGCCGGCCGCCACCGGCCGGCCGTCCCGGCCGTCCGCCGTGATCCGGTCGGTGAAGTGGCTCCTGGACCGGCTGAACGTCTTGTGGCCGTAGGCGCGGTTGCCGTCGCCCCCCATGTCTCCTCCTTGCCGCACGGTGCTTCCTGGGGAACGCGTTCCCCGATTTCCGCCGACGGCACGGTGTGAGTGGTCCCGGCCGGGGCAGTCGGCGGTGGTGAACGGGACATCGTCGAAAGAGAAGACGCAGCAGCGGACACCGGGGGCGACGGACCAGGACGGCGGCCGGGCCCCCCGACAACACGACACCGGGGACGGGGCGGCCCGGGCCGGGAGCGGGGAGAACAAGTCCGACCGCAAAACCCGGATCACCGTGCTGGTGGCGCTCGCCGCCAACCTGGTGATCGCCGTAGCCAAGGCCGTCGGCGGCCTGCTGGCGGGCTCGCCCGCCCTGCTGTCCGAGGCCGCCCACTCGGTCGCCGACAGCCTGAACGAGGTCTTCCTGCTGGCGGCACTGCGCCGCAGCCGACGCCCGGCAGACGCCCGGCACCCCTTCGGCTACGGCAAGGAGCGGTTCTTCTGGTCCCTCCTGGCCGCCGTCGGCATCTTCGTCATGGGCGGCTGCTTCTCCTTCTTCCAGGGTGCCCAGGCGCTCACCAGCGGCGCCGAGGAGAAGTTCAGCGGCTATGTGGCCGGCCTGATCGTGCTGGGCGTCGCGCTGCTCGCCGAGGGCGGCTCGCTGCTGCGGGCGCTGCACCAGGTGCGCCGGCAGGGCGGGGGCCTGAGCGGCCTGCGCGATCCTGCCCTGCGCACCGTGGTCGCCGAGGACGGCACGGCGGTGCTCGGCGTCACCCTGGCCATCATCGGCATGGCACTGCACATGGTCACCGGGCAGGTCGTCTGGGAGGCGTCCGCCTCGCTGGCGATCGGTGTGCTGCTCGTCTACGTCGCCTACCGGCTCGGCCGCGACGCCCGCGACCAGCTCATCGGGGAGGCCGCCGACCCGGAGCTCAGCGACCGGATCCGGGAACTGCTGGCGCAGGAGCCGGAGATCGACAGTGTGGAGGCACTGTTCACCATGAAGATGGGCCTCGACTCGACGCTCGTGGCGGCCCGGATCGACCTGGTGCCGGGCCTGGACAGCGAGCGGGTCGAGGACGTGTCCGTGCGCATCAAGCAGTCCCTCGCCGAGGCCGTCCCCGAGGCCGAGCAGATCTTCCTCGACGTGACCGACCGGATGGCGGACGAGGCATGTGAAAGCCCCGCCGCGACGGGGGAACGCGGCGGGGCCTGACGCTGTGGTGCCCGGGGGGAGGCGGTCCATGCCTGCCCGAAACAGATTTTTCTAAAATACGGCGTTCCTGGTCCGGAATCGGCCCCCGGCGGCGGTCCCTCCGCTTCTCCGGCTCACTCGCCGCCGGCCGGCTCCAAAACGAAGACCGGGATCTCCCGGGAGGTCTTCTCCTGGTATTCGGCGTACGGCGGGTACGCGGCCACCGCCCGCTCCCACCACCGGGTCTTCTCCTCGCCGGTGACCTCCCGGGCCCGCATGTCCTGCTTGACCGGGCCGTCCTGCAGCTCCACGTGCGGGTCGGCCTTGAGGTTGAAGTACCACACCGGGTGCCTGGGCGCGCCGCCCTGCGAGGCGACCACCGCGTACCGCCCCTCGTGCTCCACCCGCATCAGCGGAGTCTTGCGGACCTTGCCGCTCCTGGCACCCCGGGACGTCAGCAGGATCACGGGCAACCCGGTGTCCCTCAGCGTCGTCCCCTCGGTGCCGCCGGAACTCTCGTACAACTCGACCTGCTCGCGCACCCACTGAGTGGGGCTGGGCTCGTACTCGCCCTGAAGAGGCATGACGTCCGTCCCTTCGACGTTCCCGCGGCCGGCCGGCGCCCTTGTCGACACCGGCCGGCGCTCGGATCATCCGTACCACGTGTGCACGGGCGCAATCCGGAACGCCGCCGTCCGGGCCCGGGGTTGCCATCGAGCCAGATGTGGGTCACCCGGGGGCCACCGCCGCCCGCACCGCCAGTGCCATGGTCAGACCGCTCGACAGCAGTGCCGTGACCAGCCGCCCCCGGCGCCCGGTCAGGGACCGCCCGAGGAGCGCGCCGCCGCCGGCGACCAGCAGTTGCCAGCTGGCGGAGGCGGCGAAGGCGGCGAGGACGAAGACACCCTGTTCCAGGGGGCGTGCGGCGTCCTGGGCGCGAGTGCCGAGCACCAGGGCGGCGAAGTAGACCACCGTGGTGGGGTTGAGGAGGGTGATGCCGAGCAGGCCGAGATAGGCGCGGCCGGGGCCGGGCGGCGGCCTGTCCGGCCGGGTGCTGAGCCGGTGCGCGCGGTACCGGCGTACGGCGGTCACCGCGCCCAGCACCGCCAGCGCCGCCAGCACCAGGGCCGAGGCCCAGCGCAGCGGCCCGAGCAGCGGCCGCAGCGCCGCCGCGAGCACGGAACCGCCCACCACGGCGAGCAGGGCGTACAGCCCGTCGGCGCTCGCCACGCCGAGCGCGGCCGAGGCGCCGGTCCGCAGGGACGTACGAGCGGTGAGGGACACCAGGTAGGTCGCGACCGCGCCGACGGGTACGGCGACGCCGTACCCCGCGAGCAGGCCGGCGACGAGCGCGGCCGTCACGGGCGTGCGGGCTCGGGCCTCCGGGGGCGGCCGGGCTGCTGTCGGACCCGCACCGGAAGGACGGCGGCGGGCATCGGCGGCAGGATGGTGTCAGAGGTGGACATGCGGGCGATCGTGCGGCCCGCCACCCGGCACCCGCAACCGAATATCGGCTCGATCAGGGCGGCCGCACGCACGATGTCCGGCCAGAAAGCGCGGATCACCGATCTGGCCGAACTTGCCGTCGCCCTATAGATGCCCCGGGCATCTAATGAAGATCGGCACGCCGCACCCTTCGTCTGCGAGGTCCGCCATGACGGAAACGACCGCACCGATGGCTCAGCCCGAGCCCGTCGCCTTCCCCCAGGACCGCACCTGCCCCTACCACCCGCCGACCGCGTACGACCCGCTGCGCGCGCACCGCCCCCTGGCGCGCGTCACCCTCTTCGACGGCCGTCCGGCCTGGCTGGTCACCGGCCACGCCGCCGCCCGCGCGCTGCTGTCCGACCCTCGGCTGTCCTCCGACCGGACCCGCCCCGGCTTCCCCCTGACCACGCCCCGTATCGCCGCCGCCCGCAACCGCAAGGTCGCCCTCCTCGGCGCCGACGACCCCGAACACCACGCGCAGCGGCGGATGATGGTCCCGAACTTCACCCTCCGGCGCGCGGCCGAACTGCGGCCCGCCATCCAGCGGATCGTCGACGAGCGGCTGGACGCGATGATCGGCCAGGGCCCGCCCGCCGAGCTGGTGAACGCCTTCGCGCTGCCCGTGCCGTCCATGGTGATCTGCTCCCTGCTGGGTGTCCCCTACGGCGACCACGAGTTCTTCGAGGAACAGTCCCGCCGGCTGCTGCGCGGGCCGGAGCCCGCCGACACCCTGCACGCCCGGGAGCAGCTGGAGGCGTACCTGGGCGACTTGATCGACGGCAAGGCCAAGAGCACGGAGCCCGGTGACGCCATCCTCGACGACCTCGTCCACCAGCGGTTGCGGGAGGGCACGCTGGACCGCGCCGAAGTCGTGTCGCTGGCGGTCATCCTGCTGGTGGCCGGACATGAGACCACCGCGAACATGATCTCACTCGGCACCTACACGCTCCTGCGGCAGCCCGAGCGGCTGGCCGAACTCCGTGCCGACCCCGCGCTGCTGCCCGCGGCCGTCGAGGAGCTGATGCGGCTGCTGTCGATCGCCGACGGGCTGCTGCGGACCGCCCTGGAGGACATCGAGGTGGACGGGACGACCATCCGGGCCGGTGACGGCGTGGTCTTCGCCACCTCGGTCATCAACCGGGACGAGTCCGTCTACGCCGAGCCCGACACCCTCGACTGGCACCGCCCGGCCCGCCACCATGTCGGCTTCGGCTTCGGCATCCACCAGTGCCTGGGCCAGAACCTGGCCCGCGCCGAGATGGAGATCGCGCTCGGCACCCTCTTCGAACGGCTGCCCGGGCTCCGGCTCGCCGCCCGGCCGAAGGACATCCCCTTCAAACCCGGCGACACGATCCAGGGGATGCTGGAACTCCCCGTGACCTGGTAAGAGGCTCCTTCCCATGCAGATCGACATCGACATCGACAAGGACGCCTGCATCGGCGCGGGGCAGTGCGCCCTCGCCGCGCCGGCCGTCTTCACCCAGGACGACGACGGCTACAGCACCCTGCTCCCCGGCCGGGAGGACGGCGAGGGCGACCCGATGATCCGCGAGGCGGCCCGCGCCTGCCCCGTGGGCGCGATCACCCTGCGGGGCGCGACGGACTGACCGGCCCGGCGGCCGCCGCGGCGCGCCCCCGAAGCGGGACGTGCCGCGGCGGTGCCGGGCGGGGGACCCCTCCGGCCGCTGCCGTGCCGGCCGTACCCGCGCCGGCCGCTCGCCGGCCGGTCCGCCGCGATCGGCAGCCACGGGTCTCACGGCGCCTCGCGTACGTACCCGTCACTGCCCGGTGCCGACACCGGCCGGTCCCGGCGCACGATGCTCAGCCGCCCGCCGTACCGCGCGACGGCCTTGCGCAGCCCGGAGGCCGAGTACTCGACGACGAGGACCCGGTCGCCGAAGGCCTTCGCGTACGTCCCGCACTCGTCGTACTCGGCGCACTCCTCCGCCACCGCGAAGTCCAGCCCGGTCCGCTTCCTCGCCCCGGCCAGCTCCGCGGTGTTCTTCTGGCCGATGGCCAGGTGCCGGTCGTGCGCGTGCCGTGCCAGGAGGGTGATGAAGGCGGTCGCGTCGTCGGCGGTCAGCAGGTGCCGGGAGCGGGTGTAGCTGTCGTAGTTGTCCGGCTCGACCGCGTCGAAGCCCTTGGCCGCGCACTCGTCGATCCAGCGGTTCACCCGTTCGGCCACCCGCTTGCGCCTGGCGGGCGTCCGGATGTCCAGCAGGGGCTCGTTCCAGTCCTCGTCGACGACCACCTCGCCGTGCGCGTCGCGCAGCAGCAGGTCGGCGGGCCAGGAGGCGCGCTCCCCGGGCTGGGCCTGGAAGGCGTTGACGTAGCAGACGTTGTACAGCCCCGGCGCGGGGGACGCCGAGCGGTCGCGGCTGACGATCCGGACGCCCGCGGGCGGGGGATAGGGACCGCCGATCTGGTAGTCGAAGCCCGCGGCGCGCGGCGGCAGCCGAACCGCCCCGGGCGCCGCGCCGGCCGGGGGCGACGCCGGCGCTGCGCCGGAGCCGGGGGAAGGACCGCACCCGGCGAGCCCCAGGGCCGCGACGACGGCGCACACGAGGGTGCCGGCGGCCCTCCCGGGCCCCTTGGCGCCCGAACCACCTCTGGCGGGCATGACCGCTCCCTCGATCGTGGGTACGACCCCGCTCCGTGCGTTGATCCGGGCCCACGCACGCGGTGCCGGCCCGCGTGCGATCACATCGCCCGTGCGGGGACGCCGTCAAGTCGGCCCCCGCGGGCGGCCCGTGACTCACGTACGCTCGCTTCCGGTGACCGACCCGAAGGCAGGAGCAGCAACGATGCAGTACGTGAAGCTCGGTTCCACGGGCCTGGAGGTCTCGCGGGTCTGTCTGGGCTGCATGACCTACGGCCTGCCCGACCGCGGCACCCACGAGTGGACCCTCGACGAGGAGGCGTCGCGCCCGCTGATCCGGCAGGCGCTGGAGGCGGGCGTCAACTTCTTCGACACGGCCAACGTCTACTCCGACGGCACCAGTGAGGAGATCGTCGGGCGGGCGCTGCGGGACTTCGCGAACCGTGACGAGATCGTCCTGGCCACCAAGGTGCACGGCCGGATGCGGCCCGGGCCCAACGGGGCCGGGCTGTCCCGCAAGGCGATCATGACCGAGATCGACCACAGTCTGCGCCGCCTCGGCACCGACTACGTCGACCTCTACCAGATCCACCGCTACGACCGTCACACGCCCCTCGAGGAGACCATGGAGGCGCTGCACGACCTGGTCAGGGCGGGCAAGGTCCGCTACATCGGCGCCAGTTCGATGTACGCCTGGGAGTTCTCCAAGGCGCAGTACACGGCCGAGCGGCACGGCTGGACGAAGTTCGTGTCCATGCAGAACCACTACAACCTCCTCTACCGCGAGGAGGAGCGGGAGATGCTGCCGCTCTGCGCCGACCAGGGGGTGGGCGTACTGCCCTGGAGCCCGCTCGCCCGCGGCCGCCTCACCCGCGACTGGGGCACCACCACCGAGCGCAGCGCCGGCGACACCTTCGGCAGCACGCTGTACCTGGAGAGCGACCGGTCGATCGTCGAGGCCGTCACCCGCATCGCGGACGACCGGGGCGTCCCCCGAGCCCAGGTCGCCCTGGCCTGGCTGCTGCACCAGGACACGGTGGCGGCGCCGATCGTCGGCGCCGCCAAGCCGCACCACATCGAGGACGCGGTGGCCGCCGTGGAACTCGAGCTGAGCGACAAGGAGCTCGAGGAGCTCCAGGCGCCCTACACCCCGAGGGCCGTCAGCGGCCACTGACGGTCAGTGGGGTCCGTGCGGTGCGAACTGCGTACCGCACGGACCGGCTCCCTCGCTGAGTGCCGGCGGCACCCGGTCGGCGGACATGGACAGCGTCCGGCAGTACGCGCCGATCCGCTCGGCCGAGCGGCCCACGTAGTGTGCGATGAAGGAGCGGCGGAAACGGTCGGCGCTGCGGTGGGGCGAGGAGCCGTGCACCAGACTGCCGTTGAAGAACAGCACGTCACCGGGTGTCATGTCCACGGGTACGTCGCTCAGCCCGGGCGGCGGCGGCACGTACTCCCGCGCGAACGACTGCCCGGCGTCCGCCTCCTCGGGACGGAACAGGTCCATCCGGTGCGTGCCCGGGACGACCTCCAGCCCGCCGTTCTCCCGGTCGATCACGTCGCAGGCCACCCACGCGGCCACACACGTCCCCGGCTCCACCCGCAGGTAGAAGTTGTCCTGGTGCAGCGCCTGGCCCCGGGCGCCCGGCGGCTGTTTACGGTGCCCGGACCCGGACAAGCCGGAAAAGAGCCCTATTGACAATTCGTCAATTTCTACGGGCGGGCGCGTAATGTTCAAAACCCGGGATTCCCTTGTTCCGGCCCGCTGGCCTGTGCAAAGGTGTGCCCTGTCGGCGAGCGGGCGGTGCCGTGCCGCACTCCGCCTGTGCGAGGCCGCTCCGGTACGCCCCCTACGCTTCAAAAGAGCTGCCGAAGGCGGACGTTCGAGGTGCCGAATCCTGCACGGGGGCGTCCCGGACGTGTCGTAGGGCCGGATACCATACCTCTTGGTATGGACTTAATCCCGTGTTGCGTCTTGGAGGAAATGCAGCCGTGAATGACGCGAGCCTGTCGAATTCCCCCGCCCCGCCCCGGCCGTTGGACGTCCCGGACGAGCAGCTGAGCGCGGAGCTGAAGAAGTGGACAGGAGCGACTCCCGCGCTGCATCCCGTCGGCGAACTCCTCGACCGGCACTGGGAAGCGGCCTTCGCCTACGCCCGGCTGTGCACCGACGGACCGCGCGCGGCCGGCATGCTCACCACGGCGACCTTCACCCGGCTCTTCGGCGCCTCCCTCAGGCAGGCGGGACCGACCTCCGCCTGGCGTCCCCAGCTCCTGGTCACCGTGCGCCGCATCGCGGCGGAGTGGCACAACGACGGCCGGCAGGAACTCCTCCACCCCGAACTGCGCAGCGGCGACGGCGACCGTCTGGCGGCCCGGCTGCTGCCGTCCGGGCACCGGCGTCTCATCTCCCGCGCGTTCCAGCGGCTGCCCCAGGCCGCCCGCGCCGTGCTGTGGCACGCCGAGGTCGAGTCCGAACCGCTGGAGATACCCGCCGGACTGCTCGGCCTCGACGAGGAGGGCGCCCGCGTGGAACTCCGGCGCGCCCGGGAGCGGCTGCGCGACGAGTGCCTCCAGGCCCACCGCGAACTCGCCGACCAGGACGACTGCCTGCGCTACAGCCGGATGCTCGACGTGACCTACCGGCGCGGCGGCATCGACGTCGACCCCGACCTCCAGCAGCATCTCAACGGCTGCCGGCACTGCCTGCACACCGCCGACCAACTGGCGCGGTTCAACGCCGGGCTCGGCCTGGCGCTGGCCGAGGCGGTGCTCGGCTGGGGCGCCGCGGCCTACGTGGAAGCCCGGGCGGCTCTCGCCGAGCGGGAACCCGCCGCGGCGGGCAGCGCGCACGCGTCCGCCGTCGCGGCCGGACTCGCGGGCGGGGAGTCCTTCACCGCCCCCGCCCCCACAGGTCCCGTCCCCGCGTTCGCGGGCGGGGAGTCGTTCACCGACCCCGCCCCCGGACCCGCGGGCGGCGACCCCTTCCCCGCCGCCCCGGCACCGGTCGGCGCGGGCGGCGGGCACCCGGGGGCCCCAAAAGCCGCTCCCGCGGCGGACCAGGACTTCGCTCCCGTCCCGCCGGAACCCGGCACCGGACCACGTCGACCGCGCGCCGCCGGCGGTCGTTCCGCGCGCCGCGCCGAACCCCGTGCCGCCTCCGGCCGGTCCGCGCAGGTCGTTCATGCTCCGCTACCGGAGATTCCCCAGCCATGATTCGCTTACGAACATCGCTCACGGTCGCCGGCGAGATGCCTGCGCCGCG